>CAZLZZ010000066.1:0-16382 GCA_964564165.1 uncultured Alcanivoracaceae bacterium
AGTTTGAATTAGATGGCTGGACAAGCCAAGGAAAAGTGAAAGTCATCAAAACAGAAGGCGACAATCAATTGGCAATGTCGAAAAACAGTTCTATCGCACAAAGTTACAACCCACACCAGAGACACATGTTAGCAAGAAGTTATCAACAATTAAACCTGTGTATGCACGCCGAAAGCCCTGGGGATATTGATGTTTTTGCTAACAATGATTTAATCACCAACGTCCTATTAATCAAAGGTGAAAACTGCATCGAAATTCCAGCAGAAAAATTGGTTGACTCCAGCCTAGTCGAATTTAAAATCATTGCCAACTCTGATATCACCCTAGATGAACTCAAACTGTATGGTTTTGTACAAATACTCGGGGTTTATGATGAGTTTAACCGGCCGGCCATTCATCTAGAAGCAATTCAACATTTAAACGCAGAGTTATAAAGCAATGTTTAGTTGGAAAAGCCCAAAAAAGACAGTAAAAAACATTTTATTTTATTTTAGTATTCTGTCTTTAATTGGTGCTTTAGCTTGGTTATCTGTGTTGTATATTTGGAACAATCGTCCTGATTTGGTTGTACAATATGATAAAAACATGCCCAATGTTTATAGCAACAAAATTGACCGGTTGATGACCAGGACTCATAAAGGAAAGTTCCCGGAAGACACCTTTTATCGGCTACAACAACTGCAACAAGCTCTAATAGGCACTACTCAGCTTCATAAGTTTTATACCGTGTTCACTGAAAATCAAATCAAAATGGTTGATTATTTAATGAATGCAGGCAGAACTGATACGGCTAGAAAGTTGGTCAACAAATGGCAAATGGACTATCCTTATGATTTTAATGCCAAATTCAAATATGCAGAAGTGTTAACCAGTATAGATACTGATTTGGCACTTAATTATTACCAACAGCTGTACACAAAACACCAGGACATTTTTGAAGTCAACCAACGCTATGTTTCATTACTTTTAAAACATGGGAAATTTAATCAAGCACTAGAAATTGCCGAATATTCTAAAGATCAGAATAGAAAACAAACCCATGTTAAATTTCATTTTTATTATGCCGATGAATTACATCCTAAGTACAGTGAAAAAAGCAAAATTTATGTCCCAGCTATTAGAACTTCCAATCAAAACTATCAGGTTAAACTTAAGCTAGAACCTCAAGGATTAAACAAGCTAAGGTTTGACTTTGACCGACTGCTTATTGGTTCAACAATCACAAACCTATCTTTTAATATCAAAACCCCAAGCAAAGACTTTTTAGATATTCCGTATAAACCACTGCGTCATTTAAATGATTATAATGGCGTATTAACCATTGATGGCAACGATCCTTATGTACAAGTATTGCTTCCAGAAAAATTAATTGGCAGCAATCATGAATTGCAGATTGAGGCCAATATTGGCATTGAAAAAAACAAGCCTTTGGTGTTAGATATAATTACTGACCACAATGACTGGCAGGTTAACTGCTCAAAAAACCTAGAGTTTCAACAAAGCAAAAACCTATCGTTTAACCTGTCAAAGCAAGGAAAATACTACAACAGCAAGCCGGTTATATATGAAGAGAACTGTCAACGTCTCAAAATTGGCTTTCCGTTTATACAAAATTTATCCTTTAGTGATCTAACAATTAAAGCAACAAATTTTGAATGGTCCGAACAGCACATTATCTATTTAAATGGTATTGAAAAACACAGCGAGGGCTTTGTTGTTGTCGGGGAAAATCCTTATTTGATAATTAACACCAATGACACCATTGCTGTTAAAGAATTAGAAATCCAAATGAAACTTGGGGCAAAGCCATGAAAAAAATCATAGCCCTGAGCCTAATCATCACATTACCAATCAATATTATTGGGTTAATTTGGGCACACAACACAAAGTTCACCTATCATTTGTTGGAAAAATTTAATTTGACCCTTGTCAAAGGAGTAAAATTGCACAGAATAGGGACATCGGAATTTATTGACTTAAAACACAAGGTTCAAGCCTTATTGGGGATTGAAAAAAAAACCGATGTGACTTTGATTCTTCCCAATAAAAGCATTAATGTTTTAAACGCAGATTTGCCGTTAAGTGGTACCGACTACAAAAATAATGCCGTACTTATTTTGGACAGAAAGGCGTTGAAAGGTAAGGCTAAATTACGAGGAGACCACTATTATCATTGGGGTTTTGCCCGAAAATCTTGGCGTTTTAAAACCTCAAAAAACAACATCCACAAGGGAATCAACAGGTTCAATATTATTATCCCAAAAAGTGTGGATATGTCACTAAACCACCTGTCCTATCAACTGGCAAAAACTATGGGGTTACTTGCTCCTGATAGCCGCTTGGTTGATTTTTCTGTAAATGGTCATTATAAAGGCCCGCGGTTATTGGTGGAACAAATCGATGAAAGTTTCTTACGTAAAAACAATCTCATGCCTAATGATATTTATAAAGGCGACAATATTGGACAAAATGAATTTCTCGGCATAAAAGTCTTTTTGTTTGAAAACGCCAGTATTTGGGAAAAAGCATCCTTTAACAACCATTATGACAAAGATTCGTTGTATCCCCTGGAGATGTTTTTAGATGAAACCAACAACAGTACAACCGATGTCATCGACTTAAAACAATTTGCCAATATGGCGGCTTATGTCGATTTAATTGGCAGTTATCATCATGACCGCACCCACAATTGGATTTTGTTTTACGACAGTTATTTGGAAAAAATGCAACCCATTATTTGGGATTCTGTTGGCTGGTCCAAACAAGCGATTAATCTAGAAAATTACAATATTGCTACCTCCGAATTGTTTGTGAAATTATATCAAAACTATGATTTTTTTCGCGAAAAACACAAAGCACTCACAAGGTTTTATACTGATAATCAGAACGATTTTAAGCGCGCAATTAACAAAACAATAAGCAAAAGTCGTGACATCGTGAAGAACAACTATTTTGCTTTCGATTTGGGTCGAGCGTATTATAATGAGCAAAAAGCATTGGATTATATCGAGCAATTTGAAAAGGAGGTTTTTGCCCGTTTCGCTAGAGTGAGGGAACACTTCTTAGGGGCTGTTGACAAAACCCAATATCAATATTCAAACATTGAAAATGGTATTCGACTGTCAATATCTGGTGCCAAACCTGTCAAATCAATACACCTGAAATTAACCGACAACCCCATTGTAAATCAAATTGAGCTGTCCTATATTCACGGTAATCAATTGATTACTATGGACATCACAAAGCTCGCTAAAATAAACAATCAGTCAATACAAATAAACATATCTTTATTGGCAAATGCCCAACCAGAACAATCCTACAACAGCATGAATAAAATAGTTTTTCACCCTGCCACATATGATATAAGCATACCCGGAATTGATACCAAGCATTTTCAAAACATCGCTTTATCGTTTGATAATCTTGCCCAAGAAACCCTAAAAATTGACAAAGTTAACAATATTGATCCGATTGCCTTTGATGTTCGCTCAACCAACATTGCTCCTTCAACCCTTTCTATTAAAACCTTAACTTGGTCTGGCATTAAACACTTTACTGGTTTTACTTTGGTTAAAGACAATCTCGTTATTGAAAAAGGCACACAGCTTGTTTTAGAAGAAGGAGCAACCTTAAAAGTACTGGGCAAAGTTACAGCAATTGGTACAACTGATGAACCGATTATTTTTCAAGCCAAAGACTCAACCAAACCATGGGGTGCATTTGCATTAAAAGACGAACGGGCCAATGGCTCTGTGTTCAAACACGTTATTTTCAAAGGTGGTAGCGGTGATAAAGGCAAACTATATGAATACACTGCCATGTTTTCAGTACACAATGTACAAAATTTATTGATGGAGGATACTTCCTTTTATGACAACAAGTTAACCGATGATTCCGTGCATATTGTTTATTCTGATGTTGTTTTTAGAAACTGTAAATTTATTCGTTCTTTATCCGATGCTTTAGATGCCGATATTTCAACAGTTTTGGTGGACAATTGTGAGTTTCTAGACTCTGGCAATGATGCCATTGATTTAATGACCAGCAAAGCCGTGGTGATTAACAGCAGGTTTATCCGCTCTGCTGATAAAGGTATCTCTATAGGCGAAGGCAGCCAATTGCTTGCTATCAACAATCTAATTCAAAACAATGAAATCGGCATGCAAAGCAAAGATACGTCACTTGCCTATATTTACAACACAACATTTATTGACAACAAAAAAGCAGTCGATGCCTACCACAAAAACTGGCGTTATTCCGAAGGCGGTATAATAAAAGTTGAAAACTGTGTAATGCAAAACAACATTCAAAATGCCACCGTTGGTAAAAAATCCAAAGTAGTATTAAACAACTGTCAAATTGATACGCCCGATAATTTCAACACAAAAGATTTAAGCAAAAGTAAAATTGTAATTGCTAACAGCACTACTCTTGATAGTGGTTTTAAAGGCGAGTTCTTTGAAAACCATGTTGAATTGGTTCGCAGCAATGTTGGTGGGTTTTATGAATAGTCCAGCCAAGCAAAAAATACAAGAAAACTTTTTGCGCTATGAGTTTAAATATATTTTGAACAATGAATTAAAAATGGCTGTTGAAAGCGAGCTGTCGCACTTTATGCAACTTGACCCTTTTGTTGAACGCTTTGAGAACAAAAACTATCTGGTGCGTAGTTTGTATTTTGATGATCCTTTTTATTCCTTTTACTATGAAAAAACCGATGGCTTGATGCACAGGCAAAAGTTTAGAATAAGAACTTACGCATTAAAATACGATGAAAATATTCCTATCGTGTTAGAACTAAAAGGCAGATACAACAATTTTGTTTACAAAAACCGCACAGAAATTGCCCATAACCAAGACATGATTCATGATGCTTTTTTGTTAACCGATAACATTATCAAGAAAAACAACAACGATGTGCTCAATCAATTCACCTATGATAGATTTAAAAAACACATTAAACCTGTGATGCTGATTGATTATCAACGTAGAGCCTATCAAAGCAAATACGATTATGAATTCCGCATTACCTTTGATGGAGAGTTATATGGAACCCATACCACAGATTTATTCCCCGTAGATGCGGTTAAAAAGCGAAAATTGATTGATGGATACACCATAATGGAAGTAAAATTCCGCAAACATGTACCGCCTTGGTTTCATAGGATAATGATAAAATACCAACTGTGTAGAGTATCTATCTCGAAATACTGCACAGGAATGGAAGCCACCAACTTAATCGAAAATTTAGATGATTGATTATTTCACTCGCAGAGATCGAAAAGACCGCAGAGGAAAAGCTATATAAAGGATTAAACAATATGAATGAAAATGAAAATGAAATTGGAACGAATATTATTGCTTCAGCTATAAAGATTCATAGGGAGCTTGGGCCAGGTTTGTTAGAAAGTATATACGAAATTACTCTAGCTTATGAATTAAACAAACAAGGGTTCAATGTTTTAAGACAAAAGCCTATTCCTATTTTCTTATGATGGAATAGTTTTTGACGAGGGCTATAAAGCCGATATTATTGTAGAAGATAAAGTTTTGATAGAGTTAAAATCAGTTGAATTTATTAAACCAGTTCACAAGAAACAACTTTTAACTTATTTAAAGCTTACTAAATATAAATTAGGCTATTTGATAAACTTTAATGAAATACTTTTAAAAACGGAATCACAAGAACAGTAAATAATTTATAATGAAATTTCAAAATCTCTGCGAACTCAGCGAGAAACAACCAAGAGAAAAACAATGGAAAATCAAATATTAGATGCCTTAAGTGGTAGTTTTAACTATTCAATAGTCGAAGTCATTATCAATTCGCTTGTGGCTTTCGTGTTGAGTATAGTCATCGCATATACTTACAAAAAAACCCATCAGGGTTTATCTTATTCACAGTCTTTTGTGCTAACCATCATTTTTATCACTATTATTATTGGTTTTGTGATGATGGTCATAGGCAATTCATTGACCCGAGCCTTTGCCTTGGTTGGGGCTTTGAGTATTATTCGGTTTAGAACCGTGGTCAAGGACACCAAAGACACAGCCTATATTTTCTGGGCACTGGCTGTGGGCATGGGTGCTGGCACGGGCAATTATTTCATTGCATTGTATGCAACACTATTTATGTCATTGGTTGCCTGGATAATGTTTAAATTTAATTTTGGCCTGCAAAGTTCAAGTGATTTCATCTTGCGTTTCTATTTTGATAAAACCACAGATGAAGAGGGCTATGTAAATTATATCAATAAACATTCAGACAACAACGCTTTGTTACACATGGAACCATCGGGCGATGATAAAACCCTGTATCTGACCTTTGATATTTCTCTCAAAGAAGAAGTCAATATGAATGAGTTTTTGTCAGAATTTTCAAAAACTAATGGCATCAGTGAAGTGGTTCTGGTTAGTGCAAAAAATGACATTACTTACTAAAACCCCAGTTCTAACGGAATCGGGGCTTCAGACCCGCCAGATGTTTGGACAAAACGAAGTCAAAGCTACACTTCCAATAAGTGTGGTTTTCTTAATCAGTCTATTTTTTTCATCAAACTCTTTTACAAAGGAAATAAGCTACAAACAAGACGGAAAATATCGCATAATCGCCAACAAGCACCTGATTAATGATGTGGCATATAAAAAAGGCAAACACTACCAAGCATTGGTAGAAATCCCAACGGGAAGCCGTCAAAAATGGGAAGTTAACAAAAAGACCGGGCAAATCGAATGGGAGTTTAGAGATGGCAAGCCGCGAGAAGTGAAGTTTTTAGGTTATCCTGGAAATTATGGCTTTATTCCACAAACCCTCAGTGGAGACAACGACCCTTTAGATGTCATTGTCTTGTCTGAAAGCTCTCAACGTGGTGAAATATTATCTGTAAAAGTTATTGGCATGTTGGTACTAAGCGACGGTGGCGAAAGCGACAATAAAGTCATCGCTATAACCAATAATGGCGCTTTTGATAAAATTGATTCTTTAAGTGAAATGATGATTAAAAGGCCCAATGTTATCCCCATTATTCGAAAATGGTTTGAAGGATATAAAAAACCTGGGAAAATGGTTTTTTTGGGCTACAAAGACAAAAGCAAAACCATTAAGTATATTGAAAAGGCGCATGAAAACTGGCAATCTAAATTCCATTAAAGCCCTTTTTCATCAATATCTTTAAACAACCGCTCTAGTTTCATGGTTTTACCATAAATTCCACCATCATGTAACAAGTGCAGTAAATGTGTCGGTTTAACATGTTTTAATACCCATTGATAAAACCCATATTGTTCATCCAAAGACAAATGATTAACATCTATCACCAGTACTTCTGAAAAGCCTCTAATGAAATTTTTGGCAATGTTTTGCCCGAAAGAATCTGCCAAAACCACCAACTTACTGTCATCATAGTAATAAGGGTTTTTATAGGTATATGCCAAGTTATGTTGATAAACGGTTTCAATGTCTTTGATACAATTATGACCTTCACAGCCCTGTACTCCGAATGACTTATAATCGTAATCCAACGAATCATCAAATAAAGCCAAACCAGGAAAGTGAATATTCAAAGTCGATTGAATCTGTGTTTTAGTTGGTTCAATATCAATATTTATCTTTCTTTGCCACAATGTTACCATCATGTCATTTGCCAAAACATAAGGCAATTGACCGTGCCAATGAAAATGCTTGGACAAATAAACTTCCATGCTGTTTTTTAACGCTAACATTTTATCGAGTGGATAATAAATGCGGTATTTTTCAGAGTCTTGAAACAAGTTTTCCCACCAAGCAGGAGGATTGTTTTCACACCAATAGCTTTCTATTTTGGGCAGGTTTTCAGGATAAACTCTGGATTTAATGGGTATGATTGCGATATCAACTTTTATATTATAAATTTCGGCATGATCCATTAATCGACGGAAATATTGCTTGGCTTTGTTTTGAAAATCAGGTGGTAATGAATCAACATTACAACTGAATTTTATTAAAGTATTGGGTTGTTTGGCACTGTGTGAATTAAAATAAATAAAACCATTCTTGCCAACGGTAATTTGTTTGGAAGATATTTCATTAAATAAACCATAACGGATTTTGTTTGTCCAAGAGACCACCGTTTGACGAAAACCGAATTGATCGGAAAAATAATCATCCATTTGTTTAATAAACAAGGTTAATTCATCCATGTCTTTGGGCATTGATGGTTTTTGTGAAAGCATTCTATTCTCGTTGTTTTTTAGTTTGTCCTCTCCTGTCATATGTTTAACTAGCGGCAAAGACAAAATAGTGATAAATACCAATAAGAAGGCAAATAAATACAGTTTTTTTATCATCATCAAAACCTAAAATATATAAACGGGTTATAACTACCACTTGCCAAATTCAACAAAGACAATAGCAATATCACTAGATAAAAAATTTCTAGCTTGGTTGTTAAAACAAACCCCAAAACGGTATTGTTATTCTTGTAAAACCGTTTTATGTGGTCTTGGTAGTAAGGAAACATCGGAATTGAAAACAAACTGGCAATAACCAATGTAGTTACCAGAGAATTGCTGGTAATGGCATAATAAGGAAACTCAATGCTTTGACCGCTGCCAAACCCAAACATTGTTTTTAAATAATAGCTCAATTGATTAAAATTTTCAGCTCTAAATATTACCCAGCCAATCAACACAACTAACATGGCATACACATGACGCATTGGTCTCCACAGTTTTCCAATAAGTTTATTTAAGCCCAATCGTTCAATAATTAAAAACAAACCATGATAAACGCCCCAAATAACAAATGTCCATGCCGCTCCATGCCATAGTCCACACAATAAAAAGACCAACATAAGGTTCACATAGGTTCGAAAAGGTGAAAGACGATTGCCACCAAGTGGAATATACACATAATCCCGGAACCATGAGGATAAACTCATGTGCCACCTTCGCCAAAATTCAGTGATAGACTGAGAAATATATGGATAGTTAAAGTTTTTAGGGAAAGTAAAACCCAATATCAAACCCAGGCCAATCGCCATATTGGAATAACCAGCAAAGTCAAAATAGATTTGGAAAGAATAACAAAAAGCACCTAGCCATGCTGTCGCAGTGGTTAAGGTTGATTCATTGAGTGCAAAAATAGCATCTGCAGGAACAGCAACGGTATTGGCAATAAGGGCCTTTTGCGCCAAGCCAACAATAAAGATCCTAACTCCTGTACTGATGCCACTTAATGTAGAAGCTCTATCATTAATTTGATTTGCAACTGTTTTGAACCGAACAATAGGGCCTGCTATTAATTGTGGAAACATGGAAATATACAAAGCCAAGTTAAAGATGTTTTTCTCTACTTTGGCTTCTTTTCGATACACGTCAAACAAATAAGAAATGGCCTGAAAAGTAAAAAAGGAAATGCCTAATGGCAAATGAACTTCAGTCTCAGATTGTATAAAAGAGATGTTTTCTACCAAGAAGTTAAAATATTTATAATACCCCAATAACAATAGATTGGTGGCTATACCCAGGCCCAGCAACCATTTTTTGGTTTTTAAACTTTTTTGGTGTTGGTCTATCAACCTTCCAAATATATAGTTGAAACCAATAGACACCAACAACAAAAGGGTATATCCCACTTCACCCCAAGCGTAAAATATAAGACTTGCCATCAACAACACCGTGTTTTTAAATGGTGTAATAAAGTACAAAATTAAAAACAACGGCAAGAAATAGAACTAAAAGGTGATAGAGCTAAAAATCATAGTCAAATTATAGTGGTTATTGGGTTAAAATTTCGTTATCTTTTAAATATAGAAAGTCTGTGACCAGCAAAGCCCAGACCTTTGGCTTTCTCATAATTCTTGGTGCGGTAAATTTGCGGGATAATGCGTTGATAGGGATCTTTTATGGCTTTTAACATTTGCTGTAAGCCTTTGACATTATCACCACTTTTGATGTCTGCTATGACAATTGCTTCAGGGTGTGTTTCCATCCAGTGTGCAAACTGGTCGAGTGATAATTGAGTTTGTTCAAAGTTCATTTTTAGGTTTAAAAATGTTTCTTTGGTCGGTGCAATTTGAGTGTGAATGCCAAACAAGCGTTTGTAGGTGAACTTCCAATCATGAATCAACACCAGTTTACCATCGGCTGTCCAGTTAAAGTCCACTTCAAAATAACGGTGACCCAATTGGTAATTATAATTCAAGACTTCAAGCGAGTTCAGGTAAGTTAAACCGTTGATTCCGCCACTGGCATGGGCGATGAATAGAGGTTTTTCAAAAATAGGCATATTAGTTTTAAACATTTGAACCAGAAAATAGCCGCCAACTGTTATTAAAAAAGAGATAAATATTATTTTTTAAATATAGCTTGGATTTTTCATTATTTTATATCAACTTCATTATTAAACTTTCAACAGGGACTTTGATAGGGTGTGTTTTTTCAAAGCAATCAACATCAACATAAGGCAAGTCCATTACCACTTGAAAAGCATGTTTCGCTTGGGTTTTATTTTGGAACCATGTTAAGTTTTTATTGATGGTTTGTGAGTGAGAGCTTTTAACTTCTACTAAAAACCATGGGATATTATTTTCAGTTACCAAAAAATCCACTTCTTTTTGATCTTTTGTTCTTAAATAGTGCAATTGATACTGTCCATGCCCTAAATCTGTTAGCCAGTGTACGTATTTTAACAAATGACTGGCTATAAAATTTTCATGCCTTGCACCAATATCTTCTATTTTGGACCAGTCCCACAAATAGGTTTTTGGGTCTTTGTGCAGGGATGTGGTGATGTTTTTATACCAAGGTCTGATTCTATAACAATAATAAAACCCTTCTAATACATCAATCCAACGTCTAATAGTATCTACAGAAACTCTAATTTGTTTGGCAAGAGTGCTGTATCTGGTCACTTCTCCAGATTGCTTATATAGCAATTGAGCTAAGATTTCCAGTTGTGAAATTTCTTGTATTCTTGTGCTGTCACGAATGTCTTCGCGAATGAGTTGTTGTTGGCGTAAATTATGCCACCGATTAGAAAACCTTTGATTGGCCTTTATAAAAGGTTCTGGAAACCCTCCATATTGGAGCAATTTTTTTAAACTGTCTTTCTTTGGCTGTTGTATTTTTTGTAATTTATGATCACTATTTATATTGCCATTTACTTCCCTTAAACTCAATGGATGCAGACGATAGTGGTAATACCTTCCCATCAAGCTATCTCCGCCTTGGTTAAATATGTCCATGCGGGCACTACCAATGACAACTATATTAATGTGGTTTTCATAGGTATCAAAAAATCCTTTTAACCAGTTTTTCCAGCCTTTAAACTTATGCAACTCATCAAAGATGACAGTAGGTTTATGTTTTAATAATTGATCGGCACGCACTAGAGATATAATTTCCCCTCCGCCTGCCAGTATTAATTCCCTGTGCTTAAGGTTGTCCCAGTTAAAATAGTTATTGGGTGATTGTGCAATCAACTGCCTAACAAGAGTGGTTTTTCCAATTTGTCTTGGGCCAGATAAAAACAGCATCTGTGTGCTGTTATTAAGTTCTAATTGAAATAACTTTAGGTAACTTTTTTTCATACAATAATATGATATATCGTAAAATAGTTGTTATCATTATAAGATACATCGTAAAACAGTCAATTAAACAAGCCAATCAATTTAAAATGTCATCAACGGCCTGTTTGGCAGCTTGGAAGGAAAAATAATTTTGCACATTGGCTAATCCACCTTGCGAAATGGTATTCCACAACTCTTCATCATTGTATAAACGTATAACTTGATTGGCAAACTCTTGAGCTGTTTCTGCCATCAGAACATCAATCCCTTCTTGGGCGTACATGCCTTCTACTGCTACTTTCGTGCCAACCACGGGCTGCCCATAACTCATGGACATATTAACCTTGCCTTTGACTCCAGCACCATAACGCAAGGGTGCGATGGCTATGCGAATATCATCCATTATTGGCTCAATGTCTTCTACAAAACCTCGAAAAATGATGTTTTCTTTCGCCATTGCTTTAATATGTTTAGGTGCTTTTGAGCCAACGATATGAAATTTTAGATCAGGCAATTCTTTTTCAATCAATGGAAAAATTTCAGCCACAAACCATTCTATTGCATCAACATTGGGTGTGTGTTGATAGCCACCAATAAACATGATGTCTTTGCGTTCTTTAAAACCTTTTCTACAACCATAAACTTCATGGATATTGGATAAAACTTTGACCTGTACATCTGGCGCAACTTTCGCCAAAACTTCCACTTCGTAAGGACTCACCACAAGAGTAACGTCGCAGACTTTTGCTACAGCTAACTCTTTTTGTTTGGTGGCTTCTGCCATTTTTGCCAGTTTATTGTCGTTGCTTAATTCTGCCATGCGGTGTTCGCGAACATAGTGTAAATCAACGGTATCAAAGATAATTTGTGCTTTGGGGCAGTATTCACGAATAAACGGCATCACCTGTTCTGCCACATAATAACGAGAAAGAATAACCGCATCTAAATATTGCCCTTTGTCTTTTAAATAACCCACGGGATTTGAAACGTGCGGACGATACAAACACTCTACGCCAAGTTGTTCTAAGTCTTGTGTATAGCCACCATTTTGGCTGAAATTTTCTGGCATAAATACCACATGGTATCCCAGTTCTTTGAGGATTTTGATAAGATTTATCATGCGCAAAGAGCCGGAATCCTGATCGGGAGTAGGCGTGCAAGCATCAAATATTAGGATGCGCTTTGGCTGTTCGTGAATACGGCACAATTCTATATCGGTGCCTGCTTTGGGTTGTTTTGTTAATTGTTTTGCCCATTTTTCTTTGAACTTAACTTGATTGACCACTTGGTATTTTTTCATGCCTTGAGTTAAGTCGGTGCCAGAAGATATGCCCTCAAAGTGAGTAACTTTTGACAGAGGCTGAAAATAAACTTTCTTGCCAATATTGCGCACGGCAAAAGCCATGTCTGTGTCTTCGTAATAGGCTGGCTTGTATCTTTCATCAAAACTGCCCAATTCAACAAATAGCTCGTTAGAAATCAATATACTCGCACCCGAACAATAATCAACTTCGCGAACATGATTAAACTGAGGTTCATCTGGATTGCCTAACCTGCCATAGTTCCAACCACTGGCATCTGAAAACACGATGCCACCGGCTTCTTGTAATTGACCATTGGGATACACCAGTTTGCTGCCCACTAAACCAGCATCAGAGTGCTGTTCAAATACTTCGAGCAAAGCATCTAACCATTGGTTATGAACCATGGTATCGTTGTTCAAGAACATTAAATATTCGCCTTTTGCCAACTTTGCTCCGGTATTGCAAGATTCGATAAACCCACCATTTTGCTTTTGTCTTTGGTAACTGATTCCGGAAATTTTTTTAATCAAAGCAGGTGTGTCATCGCTTGAACAATCATCCACCACAATGATCTCAAAAGTGGCTTTGTCCTGTAACTCGGAAATAGATTTCAAACAATTGTAGGTATGCTCGAAATGGTTGAAGACAGGGATAACAATTGATACTGTTGGCTTTTTATTTGGTTGTTCAACGGTGTTAAAAGACAGTGCTGTGAAATTCTGGGTTAATTCAACGGTTGTTGATTTGGCTTGCGTTGATTTTTTATTGAGCTTGTTTTTTATAGCGGTTGCTGTGCCGCTTAATCCCCGTGTTTTTAAACTGCGTATGGCTCTTGATGGCAAGGTTCTTAATTGTGCCAGCCTATATTTGGCGGCATTGCGTTTGTGTCTAGCCCAAGTGGTAAAACTGCGCAAGGGCTTGGTAACTCGCCAAGAACGGCTTTGGTAAACAGATGAGAGTTCTTGTTCAACACTCTCTTTATTCAATTGGGCTTCTTCTTTATCTAATTGAACTTCGCAAAGATCAATTTCCGTTTGTTGTAATTTTTTGTGTTCTTGTTCATATTGACTTTGGGATTGTTTGAAGGCCTGTTGTAGATCTCGAATTTCCGCATTCATTCTTGTTGTTTCAACTTGAATAATACCTTGTAGTTTTTTGGCTTCTTGTCTTTCTAAGGCAATGTCTTTTTCCGCCTTTTTTAAATTCTTGGTCAGTTTTTTGCCCCACAAGGTTCTTTCGTCCAATTCGACTTCAGTTGTGGCTAAAATGGATTCTACTCTTTGCTTTTCAGCATCAACGGCGATTAGTTTTTTTGTTACTATCGAATGGCTTTGATTGTGGGTCAATTTATCTGTCAAGCGGTATTGGGGTTTCGTGGTTTGACCAAGCAATCGCTCATACTGTTGCCTTGTCTTTGTGAAATCCAGTTGCTTTAACTGGCTTAAATTATCACGAACTGCTTGTACTTGTTTTGGATTGTTTCTTAACTCTTGAATTTTATCGACAAAATCTTGTGCAGAGTTTTCACACAAAAAACCTGTTTTGCCATCACTTATTCTGTCTTTTAAAGCCCCGAATTTTGTGCTGATTGTGCAAATACCTGCTTGTTGTAATTCTGACAAGGTGTAATTAAAGGTTTCTGAGGTTTGCGAGGTAATCAATGCCAAATCTGGCTCGATTTCTTGTAACAAGCTTCCAAGTTCAGCATTGTTATAGTCCATAATTACTGAGATGTTGGGTGTGTTTAAGTATTTTTTGCCCTCATTGCCCGCACCCATAAAAACAAAATGATAATCCTTGCCCAGTTCTTGTATTATTGATTCTAGCAAGTCTTGTCCTTTTGCAGGGTTAATACGGCCCAGTAACAAAATTTGAAAAGTTTTATTGTT
This sequence comes from uncultured Alcanivoracaceae bacterium, assembly GCA_964564165.1. Taxonomy (GTDB): domain Bacteria; phylum Pseudomonadota; class Gammaproteobacteria; order Xanthomonadales; family Marinicellaceae; genus NORP309. Next base: position 14,743 of record CAZLZZ010000066.1, read on the forward strand.
GTTGCTGTATTTTATGGCAGGAAAAAAAGCAATGGCATGAGGAATAATGGTTACTTGCTTAAAAGCACTGGCATTTATCTTTCTAAGGTTACGCACTACCGATTCACTGGGCGCTACTAACTGTATGTTTTCTTGTACATAGCTAAGATGCGCGGCTTTTTGCCAAGACTCAAACTCTTTTCGTTTGATTTCACCAAAGGGCTCACTCTTGGTTTGCTGTAATGCCTGAAGCATATCTGCTTGGGTTAATTGGGCTTTGTCCAAGTTGGCGATTAAACTCGGCCACGAAGGGAAATAATCGTGCAGTACACGCAGTGTTGGCAAACCCGTTTGTAAACATTGCATGCTGTGACCAATAAGACTGGAAACCACAACTTGTTGCACTTGATATTGCTTTATCACTGAATTCAACAGGCAAAGGTATTCAGGGTGTTCGATGCAGGTCGCTTTAATCGGCGCTTGCATTTCAAACCTTTGCATAACCATTCCTTGGGTTTGCTGATAATGCAAGATGAAGTTTTCTCCATGGCTTTGCCGGTACAGCTCTCCATCCGATGATAAAATCAAATGGTGATAATTGGGTTCGTTGCGACAATAATCATCGATCCATTGATGTACACCTCCACCCCAGCCCATAGTGATGTGTAGCATAGTGGGTTTTTTATCCAACAATGGGTATCCAAATTCAATATCTTCAATATCTTCAATATCTTCAACACCTTGATTGTTCAATTGGGTTTTTAATCGCCATTGTAAATCTGCCAATGGATGAGCTGGCAAAGGCTTCTGATCGCCAATTTTCTTAATATCTGTCAAACACAATGTTGGCTGTTTTTGCGATTGAACCAATAAGTTATTACATGCGGTATACGGGGTTTGCTTTAAGTTCGCCAAAACAGCAGGGGTTTTAACCATAAAACATTGTAGGTTTATTTTATCTGTATAGAAAGTATCGGCAGATTGCGTTAAATATATTTGCCCATCCAGTTCTTCAACTGTGCCGTTAAACTCATCTCCTTCAAGCAAAGGCGATAATTCATAGACACCACAAGTCAAAGCACTGCACAATTTAGCATCGGTCTTTTCCTTGAATACCTGGCTTAAACGCTCAAACCAAAACTCTGGCAATTTTACTTTCGCATCAAGAATAACAACGGGTATTTCTTTTTTGGTTTTTTCAATAATGGATTGGCACAGCTCTTGATTAAAGTCAATTTCATCAAAATAAACAACATCAAACTCATCTTGATTGATGTGCTTTAATTTGCTGTTAGTGTTGCCATTATAAACGGCCAAATACGGTTTGGTGTTTTGCATTTTTGGATTATATCAAATATAAATTTTATAGTCTCTTAAAAACTAAAATCAACGCAATGGAATCAAACCTGTGAGATTAAAGCACACTAAAGTAAATAGAACTGTTTGATGGTTGCGGTTTTAAAATAGGTTCTTTTGAAGTAAAATTTGGGAAACAGGTATAGTTGCAGGCGACAGTTGCGGTTTTAAAATAGGTTCTTTTGAAGTAAAATTAATGAATATTTTAGAGCATGCTGTGAGAGTTGCGGTTTTAAAATAGGTTCTTTTGAAGTAAAATAATTAAGCAAAACACATCAATAGTCGATATGTTGCGGTTTTAAAAT
>CAZLZZ010000067.1:0-15677 GCA_964564165.1 uncultured Alcanivoracaceae bacterium
AATAAGCGGTGCCGCCTTTTATGTTCTGACTGGGGTTATAGGGGTCGGTCACTGCGTATGTTTTTTGAGTTGCGGGCATCAGTTGCATTAACCCTTGTGCTCCTGCGCTGGATTTTGCATCTGGTTTAAAACTGGATTCTGCATGGATGATTGCTTTAATTAATGAAGGTTTTATATCGAAATGTTTGGCGTATTTTTGAATATCTTGCTCAAATTTATTTAAAACCAACGGAGTAGTTTCCCAACTGACCGTATTTTTCCAAGTACACTCAGGGCAGCGAATATTCAAAATTTTAAAATTGACTCCCTGTGGTTTTTTCGATGAATAGTGAGTGACGCCATTTTTATCTACGTGTTTGTAGACCTTTAATGATTTTGCCAACAAAGGGCAGCAATATAAAATTAAAATTATAGAACTAATAATAAAATAACGATTCATGCCTGTATTTTAGTTGAAATCGTTGGCATTTGAATTATATGCTTGAATTATAGTCAAATAAACAAGAAAATGGAGATGTTTTGTTAATGAATAAACCCAACATGTCAAAATTTAAAACTATTATCGTTATTTTCATCACAATTGTTGTTGTATCCAACGCCCATGCAAGGAAACCAAAAGTTGATGAAATTCAGTTGCTACAGGATAAGATTAACCAAGCGTACAAACTGGGTTATGTTAATGCGGCGCCCATAGAGATGGAAGCGATTGAAAAAAAAGTAATTGCTGCAAAAATAGCCAGAGATAAACGCAAAAAAAAGCAATTTATTAAATTAATTGAAGAGATAAAAGTGGATTTTACTATCGTTGAAAAACGCTATGAAGTCAACTTTTTGTATAGCCAGTTAGAGAAGATTCAACAACAAAATTTAGAATCAAAGAAGATACTAGATGAATTAAAAGGACAATTATAATGAAAGTGATGCTGTTCTCGAAAAAGCTCTTAGCTGTTGTACTGTTGTTTTCTTTTGTTGTTTGTGATGCTAGAAAGTCCAGGCCCTTGGAGTATGTGAGTCTTGAGAAAGATTACAATAATCTTATCAACGATGAAAAATATAAGCCTTTCGCCAAAGCTGAAAAAAATTCAGCCAAAAAACGCATCGAAGCATTGATGAAAGGGCAGGTTAAACGCAAAAATATTGAGCAAGCCGTATATGTTGCAAGAAACAAAATTGCTTTCGCCCGCCTAGCAGCTGAATATTCTTGGATAACTAATAAAATAAAGCTGGAGCAGGAAAAAGCCCACAAATTTGAAGTGAGTATTTCCAAAACACAAGCCACCATTGCTAGGCACGACGCGCAAGTGGCAAGAATGATGTTAATAGCACAACAAGAAGAATCTCAACGGGCAAAAGATAGGGCGGATGAAGCTGAATTAATTGCACAAAACAGCATAGAGCAAGCCAATTTATCTAAACAAGAATCAGAAGCGGCCAAAAGATACGCACAAGCACAAGCAGAAGAGGCGAGTCTAGCCAAACAAGAAGCAGAACTGGCGATTGAAGAGGCAGAGTCATTGCGCAGGAAACTCAACTCTATTGCCACAGAGCAAACAGACAAAGGTTTGATGATGACTCTGGGTGATTTTGTATTCGATTCTGGGAAATCAACAATAAAACAAGATGCTGTTGACAACTTTTCCAAAGTGATTGACTTTATCAATACTTATCCAAGTAACAATATAAAGATTGAAGGGCACACCGATAGCAGTGGCTCTAATCAGTCTAATGTGGAATTATCTCAGAGGCGTGCAGATGCGGTTAAAGCCTTGTTGGTTGAAAATGGTATCGGAGTCAATCAAATTGAAGCATTTGGCATGGGTGAAGAATTTCCTATTGCGGAAAATACCACCCATGCAGGAAAAGCCAAAAATAGACGTGTAGAAATTATTATTCTGCGATAAACAATACTATAGGGGATAACATGAAAATAGTTAATTCGATACTCGAATTAATTGGCAATACGCCAATGCTTAAAGTCAATCAATTAGATACAGGTCTCTGTGACTTGTACCTAAAATTAGAAAATCAAAACCCAGGTGGTTCAATAAAAGATCGGATTGGATTGTCTATGGTGCAAGCAGCTGAAGACCGCGGTGATTTGAAGCCTGGAGCAACTTTGGTAGAAGGTACGGCAGGCAATACGGGTATTGGGCTGGCTCTAGTGGCCGCGCAAAAAGGTTATAAGCTTATTTTGGTAATCCCTGACAAAATGAGCAAAGAAAAAATCTTCAACCTCAAAGCCATGGGTGCAGAAATTGTCTTAACCCGTTCTGATGTGGCTAAAGGTCATCCACAATACTATCAAGATTTAGCCAAAACAATTTCTGAAGAAACACCTGATGCTTATTTTATTAATCAATTTGGCAACCCTGACAATCCTCAAGCACATATTGATACAACAGGTCCTGAGTTGATGGAGCAAATGGACAACAATATGGATGCCATTGTGTTTGGCGTAGGATCGAGCGGTACCATGAGTGGTTTAACCACGTATTTCAGGAAAGTTGCACCAGAGATTGAAATGATATTGGCTGATCCTGTGGGCAGTATTTTGACTGAATACATTAATGAAGGAAATTTATCAACCAACAGTGGCAGTTGGAAAGTTGAAGGCATAGGTGAAGACTTTTTGCCGGATATATCAGATTTTTCGTTGGTGACAAAGGCTTATGCGGTTTCTGACAAAGAAAGTTTTGAAGCGGGTCGTGAGTTGCTGGCGAAAGAAGGTGTGTTAGGAGGTTCGTCAACGGGCACTATCATGACAGCGGCTTTAAAATATTGCCAAGAACAGACCGAAAAGAAAAGAGTGGTTGCATTGGTTCCAGATACAGGCAATAAATATTTGTCAAAAATGTACAACGATTATTGGATGATGGACAATGGATTTATTGAAGTTGAACAATTTGGAGATCTGCGTGATTTGATTTCACGCCCTTATCAAAGTAATGACTTGATTGTAATGCGCCCGCAAGAAACACTCAGTACTGTCTATCAGCGCATGAAATTGTACGATGTATCGCAACTGCCGATTATGGATGGTGATGAAATTGTTGGCATCATCGATGAGTCGGATGTAATGATGTATGTTTATGATGACAATGCAAAATTTGAACATGAAGTATCTGAAGCCATGACCAAAAACCTTGAGTTTATGCCTGCAACCAGCCCATTGGCAAAATTATTGCCGATATTTGACCAAGGCAGAATAGCTATTGTCAAAGATGACAACAATAAATTTTTAGGATTAATCACCAGAATAGATTTGCTTAATTATTTAAGAAGAAGAGACAAGAATCAATAATTGTATCGGAGCATCACACAATTTAACACAATTTCATACAGTTTCACACAGTTTCATACAATCGGAAAAAACAAAAAACTATTCTCTTCACTGATTGTATGAAATATTTAGGCCAACTCCTAAAATCCATCAAGACAATTTTCTAAAGGCTTGCATATTGCAGGCCACAAAAAAGAGAATACCATCACACTTATACAAGAAGCTAAAAAATTGATTATACATTGTAGAATGTTGTTGTTATGCTTGGAAACATAGAAATACAGTTACAGTTCGCAGCTGGTTTTATTATCGGCACAACAATGCCACTTTGCAGGAATGAAAGGGCAGTAGTTAAAAATATAAAAAACATGAATGGTTTTTTGGTTTAAGGCTGGTAAAAGTCATTAAATCGGCAGTTTTTTTGCTTAGTTATTGGTTTGTAGGAAATTTGCCATAGAAACAACTGCCATTTAAGTGTATAATTGTAAAAATCTAGATCAATTGATGGGGAGTATCGATGAGTTTTACTAAAAATAAACGGGTTTATTCGTTAATAATTTTACTGATTTTGTCTATGAATGTAGGCGCAATAGATTTAAGTGTGACAAATCCAAGTATATCAATGGATCCTATTGTGGCATCTAGCACTTATACCGTTTCATTTGATATTAACAATCAAACTAATCCACCTGCGGTAACACCTGAAGATGCTGCATTTGTTGTGGCTAGCTTGTCAGGGTTTGATATAGGAAATGTGGCAAGTGTGGTTTCAGCATCAGCGGGTTGGGGTTGTACCTTGGGTGCAGGTACAGTAGATTGTAGTAGGGCTTACCTCACAATGGGATTTCAGCCTGGTACTACTCAAACATTAGCTATAACATTGACTTCAGGGGTGGCAGTCGTTAACCCCGATACTTTTACAATAACAGCTACTGACGAGAGTGGGCTGAATGAAGACAATTTTGCGGATAACACTACTTCTATTTCTACATTTAATCCTTCGCCCTTTCCTGATTTGGACTTTGTTGATTCAGCAACTCCTTCATCCTATCCTGCTATTGAAGGTCAGGCAACTCCAGTTGTACTCGATTTCCAAGTGACAAATTTGGGTATCGATACCACTGGCGGCGGCAGTTTTTCACTGGTTTTTGATGGTCAATTTTTCACTTTTAATTTGGCTTCAAGTAATGTTCCAGTTACTTGGAATTGTTCTGCCAGTACAAGTTCAGTAGATTGTTTTACCAATGGAGGCATTGAAATAGGAAATGGGACATTTACAAATTTCGGAATTGCTTTTAATACATCAGGGTTTGCGGGCAATGCTACTGCTGCAGGTGGTCCCTACACTTTTTTCCCAACCTTATTTACTTCTGGCGATATAAATAATACCAACGACTCAATAAGTACCGAGATCGCAGTTTCGGCTGTTACAACAACCGATTTAGAAGCAATAAAAACTGCCAAGGACTCAGCAGGTGGAGCGGTGATATCAGGCGCATTAATAGATACATCTTTTGTCTATTCTATTCAAGTCAATAACTTATCAGTAACCGCTGGGAACAATATAGAAATAACAGATAATGTTCCTGCGGGGATCGAAATTACGGGCACAAGTCAATCAAACCCCAATTGGAGTTGTAATATGACTCCGTTTGTGAATGTTTCTACCTCACAAACCGTTACTTGCACAAGATTAACTATTCCAGCAAGCCAGCCTAATTTCGATGAATTGATTTATTTGGATGCAGTTGGCAGGACTGCATCTATTGGCGCCCCTTTTATAAATACAGTAACCATCACTGCTGTAGATGAGGTTGATTCGAATCCATCAAATAATACTGATACAGCAAATATGTTTATTGACTCTCCTCCCCTAGATATTCAATTCGAAGGCAGTATAACGCCCACATATATCCCGATTATTGATGGTGATTTGAGTCCGCAAATAGTCCCCTATCAAATATTAAACAATGGAGCTGACTCAATAGATGGTGCAGAAGTGGTTTTTAACTATAATGACTTGGAGTTCACCTTAACAGCTACTACATTAGATGCGGGATGGTCATGTAATGTAGGTTCTCCTGGGACTTTCCTTTGTAATACTTTTTCTAATTTCCCCAGCGCTACTATTGCTGATTTTGAAGTTCAGTTGACTCCCATTATAACAACTGCGGTTGGGTTTTATACGGCTGCAATTACAGCAGAGGTCTATCCTATATTTGCCAGTTTAAGAAGTAAGCCCACAAAACCAGCAATAAAAGCAGTGATTGGCACAATAATATTAACAGATGTTGAAATTATTCTGCAAGTTGATCCAGATATTGTTGTCAGTAAAACTTTTTTACAAGGCGTGACTAATACAGGTACAGGTTTTGAAGCAGCTGAAGGTTCTTTTGTTACTTATGAACTATTGGCAAGTGCCATTGATGTGGGTGGTTCTGGGGCTGGTTTAAATGTGCAAATCAGTGATACTTTACCTGCTGGGGTTGCATTTGATTCTTTTAATGTGCTCGGACCGAATTTTAATTGTGGCGAATCGTTGGGAGTTGTTACTTGTACTGCGTCTATTTTGCCTATTACCACAGCTGATGATGGCGTGGAAATCAGGGTTTTGGTTACAGGAGTAGCCGGAGATCCTCCAGTAATAAATACAGCAACAGTGACAGCAAGCAATGATTCGGATGTGAACAATAACTCATCCGCCACACCAGGGTTTAATATTGAATCAACATTTCCTACTACCTTAACCGTGGATACACAAGTCATTCAAAATGGTGCTCCTGTACAATCCGTCTCTAGCGGAGATTCGTTTTCTTACCGTATCGCGATACAAAACACGGGCAGCTTTGATGCTTTAGACATTCAGGCAATTGACGATTTGCCAGCAGGGGTGTTGGTCAATACTGTTAATGGAGCTGGCTGGTCTTGTAATAACTCGGGTCAACAATATATTTGTGATTTCCCAGGTCCATTGGCTCCCAATGCAACCACATTTTTATCGTTTAATGTTGTGGATATTTCAGACAGTTCAGTGACACAATTGCTAAATTTAGTTAATGTCACAGCAGCAAACGCACCCACAGTATCTGACGCCATATTTATTAATATTACTGATGTTTCTTTGGATGTACAGGTGACGCAAAACCCTAATCCTATCGAAGAAGGGCAGTTCTATGATGTCATCATAGATATGACTAATACGGGCAGTGAAAATATCCAGGGAGTGCAGGTTGTAAACACTTTGCCAAATGGTTTTAGCTATGCAGCTATAGCGAAATCAACTAATTGTATCATTAATGGGCAAGATATGACGTGTACAGTCGCTGCAGCCATTGCCCCGGGAGCTGTTGAGAGTATTGTTGTTGGTGTTCAGGCCTTGTCGATGGCGAATAGCAGTGCTGTTTACATAAACACAACAACAGTATCAGGAAATAATATACCAACACCCATAGTTATTCAAACGGTGACTAATGTTGGCGCCACAGGGTCAGGTTCTGGTGACTTTAACTTTGAAGTTAAATTAACCGCAGACATGAATTCAGTTGAAACAGGTGTGGCTTTTAATTACACCGTTAATGTGGAAAATACGGGTTCTAACAATATTACATTTATGGACATAGATTTGTCTATTCCACCTGATTTAACAATTTTGTCAATGATGAACAATGGCTTTACTTGTAGCAGTGCATCTTCTGGCTTGTCTTGTTCAGCGGATCAAAATTTTGAATTGGCTCCTGGGGATAATCTTGACGTGATTCAGATAGAAGTTCAATCGGATGAATTTGTGGGTGATGTGACGGTCGATTTAACTTCAAGAATAGGTACGGTTTTAGTAAGAAACACCAATACAACGACCACAATTACCTCTCCGGCTGTGTTGTCCTCGGATGTGGGGGTTGAAGTTGTCTCTGGTAATTCTATTGATCAAGGCGACATTTCTGAATTCGAAATCCAGGTGACAAATAATGGCCCAGGTGATGCCCAAGAAGTAACATTAAGTATGGCTGTTACTGGGATTTTAGATGGGGTAAGTGTTATTCCTGGTGGAGATTGGAACTGCCAAACCAATAACTTTGCGGTTGAATGTCAGTTTAATGCCACATCCATGCCCAGTGGGCAGAGTTCAAGTGTTTTTGTTACTGCCAATACCACACAAGTGGTGGTTTCTGCAGAAGATGTGGTTGTGATGGCGACAGTCGAAACCTCGTCAGAGGATTCAGATTTAAGCAACAATACAGCATCTTCAGTTGTTGGTGTTTCTGGTACACCCACAGAAGGTGACATTGGTAGCGCGCTAAGAGATGTAATAGGCAGCTCTGGTAATCCACAAGTTGACCGGGCAATTAGCAATGTTTCCGCCTATTGTGAGCAAGAATTTTTCACAGCGTTAGAAGGATTGTGTGATGACTTATACAGCGATGCACTTTCAGGCGAGTCAGAGTCTGTACTGAACTTCTTAGAAGAAGTAACACCCAATGAAGTCATCGGTCAATCAACCTCGGTAAATGAAATTGCTGGTGCGCAATTTAGAAACATTGGTGCTAGACTCAACCAGCTTCGTGGTGGCGGTGGCAGCGGATTGAATACCGCAGGCCTGAATGCCCGTTATGGCAATGGCAGTATTCCATTAGGAATGTTGGCTTATTTGAATAAATCTGAAGAAGAAGCCCAAAGCAAAAACATTGACACCAATAATGATTTCATATCGCCTTGGGGATTCTTTGTAAATGGAACCATTTCTATGGGCGATAGAGATGCCACATCTCGAGAGTTGGGTTTTGATTTTGATACGTTTGGTATTACAGCAGGTGTGGATTACCGAATTGATGCCAAAAAAGTGGTCGGAGTGGCATTGGGCTATGCCAATTTTGATTCCAATATTGAAGGCACGGCAGAACTCAATTCATCAGGAGTCACTCTAACAGGGTATGGTTCATTCTATGTCACAGATAATTTCTATGTGGATGCTCGAATTAGTTTAGCTAAACCTGACTTTGATCAATCGAGAAATATTGATTTCACATTAGGGAGTACACGGATAAATAGAACCGCAGTAGGTTCAACCAGTGGCAATCAATACAGTGTTTCCATGAGTGCAGGATATAGTTTTTACAAAAATGCGTGGAACATTACTCCTAATACCTCATTTACTTACATGAGTACAAAAATTGATAATTTCACTGAATCAGGTGCAGGTGATTTTAACTTCTTCTATTCTGATCAAGATCTGGAGTCCCTAGTTTGGTCTGCTGGCTTGCGAGTATCTAAAGCAATAAGCATGAAAAAAGGTGTAATAACACCGCAATTTGATTTTGATTACAATTACCAAGGATTAAATGACAATAGTTTCATCACTGCTAGATTTATAGAGGCACCTGATGATCAATTGTTTATTTTAGAAACAGATACTCCAGATAGATCTTATGGCTCAGCTGGAATAGGTTTGGTCTATATATCGGCCAATGGTAGACAGGCATATTTTAATTATAGGACAGTGTTGGGTTTAGAAGGATTTAGTGTAGGCACCTATAATATTGGAGCTAGGTTCGAATTTTAAACCATTTACATTACGGTGAACATTATGAAAACAAAAAATTATATAAACATTAGCAAAACATCGATCATAAGTTTTGTCTTTGTCATGACTTTAATAGCAGGCACGGCCTTAGCGAAAAAAAAGTCAAAAGGCCCAATAACTCCTGATCAATTGTATATCGTTGATTGCTTGTTACCGCCACAAGTAAGGCAGCTAGGTAGGAACTATACCTACATGGCACCGCGAAAACCTGCCAGACTAAGTGCGCACGACTGTGCATTGCGCGGTGGTGAATATGTGGCTTATGACAAGGCAAGCTTTTCAAGCGTTGCAAAAATGTGGCTACCAGAAGCCCAAGGTGGAAACCCAAAAGCACAAGCATACATGGGTGAAATCTATGAAAAAGGGATTAACGGAACACCTGACTATCAGTCAGCCGCTCTGTGGTATCAAAAAGCTGTAGACCAGGGGCACACCACGGCGATGTTGAACTTAGGAAACTTATACGAACAAGGTTTAGGAGTGGAACAAAATTCAACAAAGGCCATTAATCTTTATAGAATGGCATCAGGTATTACAGATTCTAAAATTGAAATTGTAACTGAGCTAGACTTGAGACAAAGAAGAGCCAAAGAACACCAAAGAATAAAGTTGCTAAAACAGGTAACCGACCTAAGGCAGCAGTTATCTGAAGTAAAAAAAGACTATAACATTACCAAAAAATATGTAGCAGCATCAGATAAAAAATTAAAATCGTTACAAGAGCAATTGTTGGCGAATAAAAATGATGAGAAAATTTTAAACGAAATAGCAGAATTAAAAATAGAAATCAAAGCCAAAAATGTTGAGTTAGTCAACCAGAACAAAGTGATTGATACGCTTGTGACGAAAGTGACCGATACCAATAGCACAACAGTGGCAGATAACTCATCATCTGGTATAAGTTTGTTGTCTCCAGATGTTGTATTGACCAGAGGTATTAAAACTATACCAATGCAACCCAATGACTTAAGAATTGACGTCATGGGCAAGGTTTCTGCTCCAGATACGGTTATTGCTTTAAAAATGAACAACAAAGATATAATAGACTCAATGACAGAAAGTGGTGTATTTGAAAGTGAAATGGATTTACTTGTCGGAGATACACCTGTTAGTATTGTTGCTATCAGGGAAGGAGGTGATAAGTCTATTGAACAATTCGTGGCAGTAAGAAATAGATTAGAGGCAGTAAAAGCCAGACAACTAGATGAACTATTCACCCGAAGATTACGTGATGATTTAGGGGACTATCATGCTTTGGTCATTGGCAACAATAATTACAGCAAATTAGATAACCTTCAAACAGCGGTTGACGATGCAAAAGCTATAGCCAGTGTGTTAAAAAAGAAATATGGTTATAAGGTCAAACTATTAATTAACGCAGACCAAATGACCATGTTAAAAGCATTGAGTGAATACAAAGATAAGTTAGGGAAATACGATAACTTAATGGTCTATTATGCAGGTCACGGATTGCTTGATGAACAAGAGAATGGCTACTGGATACCAACAGATGCAGATATAAAAGACAGATCTAAGTGGATCTCGAATAAAGCAATCAGTGATTTTATGGCAGAAATGAAGGCCAAACATGTGATGGTTGTCGCCGATTCTTGTTACTCAGGTACTTTAACCGGATCTTCAATATCTCCATTGCCCGAAGATGTAGACAATGAAGATATTCTTTTTACATCACGGGTAAAAGCCAGAACAGTATTAACCTCAGGTGGATTACAACCCATACTAGATAGCGGTGGCAATGGGCACTCAATATTCGCATCAGCTTTCCTAGATGTATTAAATGAAAATGATGGCGTAATGGAAGGCTATAGATTGTATAAAGCCATGAGACAACAAGTGAGCTTACGTTCATCACTAGCAGGATTAAAGCAAGTGCCTGAATACAGTGCAATTAAGCATGCAGGACATGAAGGCAGTGAGTATTATTTCTTGCCTACATCAATTTAATCACAATGTGATTTAATATCAAGCTAATCTTAAGTTTACTTCACGTCATTCCCGCGAAGGCGGGATATAATGGACTCATTAACTTAAAAATAAAAAAGGTTGGCCTGTCCAACCTTTTTTTTGTTAAGATAAAAAGCAGTCTCATGTTTTGAGAAAGGTAAATGTATAATATTATAAAGTAACTAAATCACAAAAGGAAAGCCCATAGCAATGAACACAAGCTCCCACAACAAATTAATAGCGTTTATTTGGTCAATAGCTAACGATATGCGAGGGAAATATCGAGATGTAATATTACCAATGGTTGTATTGAAGAGACTGGATAGCTTGTTAGAGCCGACAAAGCAAAAAGTATTAATAGCCAAAATATTAGGGACAGAACATGTCTAAGCCTGCTTCAAAACTTACTGCAAAGGATGATTCACAAAACCTAACAACAGCAATATCACCATTGCTTGCAGAGATAGTCGGATTAATACAAAAAACACAATCTCAAGTAAAACAAAGCATCAATACAGCAATGTTACAAAGCTACTGGCATATTGGGCGGTTAATAGTTGAATACGAACAGAATGGAGAACAACGATCAAGTTATGGAAAAAAGCAGTTACAATACCTTTCAGAACAGCTTAAAGAAAAGTTTGGAAAAGGATTTGATATAACAAACTTGCGTAATATGCGTCGCTTTTATCTCGCATTTCCAATTCGAGAGACACTGTATCTCGAATTGAGTTGGTCGCATTATAATCGACTCAGCAGAATTGAAAAACCCGATGCCAAAAACTGGTATCATCAACAAAGCATAGACAACAATTGGAGTGTGCGAGCCTTAGACCGACAAATCAACAAGCTCTATTATGAACGCTTACTATCTAGTCAATCTTCAAACCAAAACCAAGAAAGAGTCAAAGCAGAAGCAAAACATAAAATATCAACTCAAGCAATCCTACAACCACAAGACCTATTGAGAGATCCTTATGTCCTAGACTTTCTCAATATAAACACCCAAAGTTTAACTGAATCAAGCTTAGAGCAAGGTTTACTAAATAATCTGCAAGAATTTTTACTAGAACTCGGTAAAGGCTTTGCCTTTGTTGGCAGACAACAACGCATCCGCACCGAAGACCAAGATTTTTATATCGATTTAGTTTTCTACAATTTCAAACTCAAATGTTTTTTATTAATAGATTTAAAACTGGGCAAGCTTAGTCACCAAGATGTTGGGCAAATGGATACCTATGTGCGTATCTATGACCAGCACCACCGCAACAAAGACGACAATCCAACAATAGGATTGATACTCTGTAGCCAAAAAAGTGAAGCTGTGGTTAAATACTCAGTACTCACCGACAAACAACAACTATTCAGTGCAAAATATATGCCCTATTTACCAACAGTGCAAGAACTTAAACACGAACTAGAAAAAGAAAGAATCAATGTAGAAACAGCCATAGAAAAGAAAATCGAAGAAACTCAAGCACTCTATCAACTCAATCCAATGGTTAAATGAAAGTAGCAGACAACAAAGGTGTACAATATTCAAATACAGCATTTGAAAAGATTGTAGAAGAAGTGATTAACAATCAGAGTAGAAAGGATATAAATTTTTTAAGACTATTTACCCAAGATTCCTCATCTCGACGAGTATTGGTTCAAACTCTTAGAAACAGCGTAAATTCGGATAAATAAATTGATAAATTTATTTACGGATATTTCATACAAAAATCTTTATAAGAGATTGCTACTCTTACTTAAGGCTTCAGGAAAAAACGTATTCTCAGAAACGTGGATTGTTGTGCCCAATCATTCTGCCAAACAATGGTTGCAGAGATCCTTGGCCAAGGATTTAGGCATTTGTGCGCGAATAAAGTTTATCATGCCATTGAGTTTCAATTGGGAAGTGTTGAAGAATGTTAGTGATGCTGACAATGCTAACAATGCGATTAATGTATTTTCGCAAGATGTCTTGAGGTGGCTAATATTTGAAACCATAAGTACCCAGAAACAATACAGTCACCTTAAACAAGATTCAGATATCAAGAATTTTAACCTAGCAGAAAAAATTGCCCAAACTTTATTAAAATACAATGATGAATACCCGGAGATAATTGCCAAATGGGATGAGGGCATATATGAACTTTCACATGAGATTGAGTGGCAAGTAGAATTGTGGTTAACACTCTTAGAAAAATTAAACACAAAATCTCAAGTACAGCTATTACAGCAATTTGATTCCGAAAAAGACTTTAAACAAACCCCTGAAAAAATAATATTCTTTGCCACTGAGCAATTAACCACACTACAAAAAGAGACTTTGGTTAAGCTAGCTCAAAGCCAAGAAATCACCATGATGTTAACCAATCCATGTCCGCAGGATTATTGGTTTGACATAAAGCCTGCTGCAAACAAAGCCCGTGCTGCATTGTTCAATACTCAAGTTGCTGATATTATCGATGTAGGAAATCCAATATTGGCCAATTTTGGATACAATAAAATGGCCATATTTGATGCCTTTTTGAATCATGAGATATACTTGCAAGAGAGTAACTCTGTGATTGAAGGAGAAAGTTTGCTTCAAAGCCTCAAGCAAGATATTTATTCTTTGCAAAAACAACCTTCAATGTGTGCAAATGATGACAGCGTTAGTATACACAGTTGCCATTCAAGACAACGAGAAGTAGAAGTGATTAAAGATGAGATATTGGCCCATTTAGACGCTGATGTGGATTTGAATCCCGAAGACATTATTGTGGTTGCACCTGACATCAATGATTATGTGCAAAGCATTAAAGACGTGTTTGAATATCAGGCTTTTAAAGTTTCAAAAGATTCAATTTATTTGCCTTTTCATATTGATAGAGTGCAGTTGGCAGATGCACCTTACATAACGGCATTAATGAAATTGTTAACCAGTTTTACAGCAGAGATGTCAGCACCAATCATTTATGAGTTATTGACACAAAACAGTGTATTACAAAAATTCGACATTGATGAAAATGAATTGCCGCGTTTAAAAAACTGGATTACAGCCTCAAATATACGCAATTATTTTTCCGCACAACACAAATCAACACTGGGTTACGAAGAAAAAATAGGCAACACCTGGCAATTTGGTAAAAACAGATGGATAAGTGGTTATTTGGCAGGTGACCAAGAGGTACCTTGTTTATCTCCCTATTTATCAACCTATGGAGATATTGCTGGTCAAGAAGAACTGTTTGCAAAGTGTTTTGAATTCTTGAACTTGTGGTACAAATGTTATCAATTTACCCAAAGTCAGCATTCTCCCAAGCGTTGGTATAGCTTTTTACAAGGTTTATGTGAAGATTTTTTATACAATGATTTTTCTGTATCTTGGCAAGAAAAAATTCTCATTCAATTAGAAAGTAAATTCGTGGCACAAACCCTAGATTGTTCACAACCTATCCCATTGGTGATTGTTGAATCAATTGTCAAATCGGTAATTACAGAAAATACTTTCAGATCAGAAGGTCAAATAGGTGTGCGTTTTCAAACATGGGAAAATGCTTTTGTTACTGATGCCAAGCTATTGATAATGATGGGGTTAAATGACGGTGAGTTTCCCAAAAAAAGCATTAAAAATGATTTAGATATATTTTCTGATAAACCAGCCAAGTTAAACAAGTCAACAAGGCAACGAGATAAGAATTTAATGCTAACAGCGTTAACTGAAAACGCGCAAAAATTGATTTTCAGCTATATTGGTTTTGATTCTAAAACCAATGATGAACAACCCCCATCTGTTATATTGGCTGAATTAATGGGTTATTTAAAACAGAAAACCAAACAGACTTTTAAAGTTAAAGTTCATAAAATGCATGGTTACAATAAATACTATTTTTCAAATGAGCTGCGCAGTTATAGTCAAAAAAACCATCAGTTGGCACTAAATTATCACAATCCTATTGTTAAGGATTCTGAAGATTCTCCAATACACTTTAATTTAGAGCCAGAAAAAAACATTTCTCTTAATGATTTAAGCCAGTTCTTTATTGATCCATTGGATTATTTCTTAAAGAATAGGGCGCAAATTAACCACCCAATATATGAAAATATTCTTAGTGATACAGAAACTTATTTTCCAACGGGGCTGGAATCCTGGCAGTTAAAAACTGAGATATTCAAACACGGTAAATCTACAGCCGCAAAAACGGGCATTGTAAGTGACAATAAATCTGGACAGTTTGTTCTTGATAAATACACCGATGATTTAGAACAAGTCTTGATATTGTCTAATAATTTAGACTTGGAAAAACATGTTATTGAGTACAGCATAGAAGGTTATAAAATATTTGGCTATGTACAAATTGATGATAAACAACAACTTATCTCAATTTATCCAAACAAAGCATCAGCCAAAAATATTTGCAAGCACTGGATACAACACCTGTGTTATCAATCGGTTCACCCAGGAAAACCAAGTTATGCTTATTTTGAAGACAAGAAGATACAATTTGCAGTGCTTGGTAATGCCCAAGAATTGTTGTTGAATATTTTGCTTAAATGGCAACAATCCTACAATTATCCGTGGTTACTTTGTGCAAAATCAGCCTTAAAAATATTGAAAACTGGCATCTACACTCACAATAGAAAAGATTATCTAAAACAATTCACTCAGACTGATAGGGTTTTCCCCAGCGAAGGTCAAAAATATTTTATTCATCAAGTTGAAGAGTACCAAGAACAAACTGATGTTGATGAATTTATTTCGCCGATAATAGAGTGTATGGAATAGAGTGTAAGGTTTTTTTACAGACTACCCTAATCCCGATATAGAAGTATAATGGCCTAATAAACTTGGAGACATTTTTAGCCACTTTTAAAAATGGGAAT
>CAZLZZ010000068.1:0-15643 GCA_964564165.1 uncultured Alcanivoracaceae bacterium
TTGGCAGTTATTGGCATTATTGGTGGATTTGCGGCGCCAGTTTTAACATCTACTGGTAGTGGTAGCCATGTACAATTGTTCTCCTACTATTTATTGCTCAATATGGGTGTATTTGCTATTGCCTGGTTTAAATCTTGGAGAATTTTAAATGTGATTGGTTTTGTTGCAACATTTGGTATTGGTTCAATTTGGGGCTATCAATTTTATAAACCTGACTTTCTTATGAGTGTTGAACCATTCTTGATTGCTTATTTTTTACTGTATACTTTTATTGCTGTGTTATTCGCTTTGAAGCAGCCTCCAAAGCTCAAAGGGATCAATGATGGAACCATAATATTTGGTACGCCGTTGGTTGGCTTTGCTCTACAAGCCGCTTTAATGAAGGACATTGAATATGGCTTGGCTTATTCTGCATTGGCATTGGGCGTGTTTTATGTGCTGTTAGCCACTGTTATTAAAATGATGAAGAAACCTTACATGAAGGATTTAATAGAATCTTTTGTGGCATTAGGTATAGGGTTTGCAACATTAGCGATTCCACTTGGTTTTGATGGCAGAGTGACCTCAGCGATGTGGGTTGCTGAAGGATGTGCATTATTGTGGGTAGGTATCAGACAATCGCGACTGTTTCCGCGATTATCTGGTTATGCCTTAACATTATTGGGAATGCTTGCTTTTTTTGTAGAACAAAAATCTTCCTCAAATCTAATGCCTTGGCTGAATGCCGATTATATGGGCACTTTGATAATAGTGTTGTCAACGGCATTTATTGCCTTGTATGCTCGCAAAAATGCCAGTAAATTGTTTGCACTAGAAGGACGTTGGATACCTTCGATAATGGTGGTTTTTTCAGTTATATGGTGGGTATATGGTGGGATGTTAGAAATACATAGCCATTACTCAGCCATTGGATTTATGCTTCTTGAATTGTTCTTAGCATTTAGCAGTGTTGCTTTATTGTTTATTGCAACAAAAATTAAATTCCAACTGCTTCAGGTGTTGTCGGTTTTTGTTACTTTACTGATGATAGCTCCTTTGGTAAACATGCCAGGATCGACCCCGTTATCAACTGCTGTATTCAATATTCCATTCATTGGGCTGTTGGTTTATACCACAACGCATTTCTTCATGTCGTGGTATTGGCAAAGAGATAAGTCAATTGATGCCCAGACAAAATTTACCCATTTAGGACAGACACAAATATCGGCACAAATATCAAACTTAATGTTAGCTATTGGACTACTGGCATGGATATACACTGGGCACAATGAAATATATACCTATTTATCTATTGAAAATTCTATCAATCTATCCTTAGTATTTATGTCAATTTCATTTGTATTTTGGCTGTTGTTAGCCCATAGGCTCAACTGGCAGTCAATGCACTTATTGAGTTATGCATTTTTACCATATTTGATGGTTGTGGCCTACGCTAATTTAGCTCAAGGACATGATTTTCATGATGGTTATGGACTGTTTGTTTGGTTATTTTCTGCGATAGTGAGTTACTGGATATTAAGAATAGCCGATAACGCCGATAACAAGATGCAATTTAAAGGAGGATACCATCTAACTAATTTGTTGCTGTTTGTATTTATTGCTGTTTTTGAATTCAACGAATTAATTGTACTCACTTTAGGTGCTGATAATATTTGGCAACAAACGGCTGCTTGTTTTATGTTGTTGTTGATTTCAATGGGCTTGTACAGTTTAAGAAAAATCAAAATTTGGCCGTTCAAACTCTACAAAATCAATTATTTTGTACATGGGTTGGCAATAATTTCCGTTGTCTTGTGGTTGATGATTGTTGCTTTGAATCTTTGGGTTCCAAAACAAGTCACCTTAATCAGTTATATGCCACTGCTTAACATAATAGATATCGTCGGCATTGTCTTTGTATTTTTTGCCTGGAAAGTCTTGGCCAGTAATACCTTGAAATTATCAAATGATACCAATAGAATAATGATGCTAGCCTTACCAATTACTGCCTTCTTTATTCTAAATACCAGTATGTTGCGCAGTATTCATTTTTGGTATTTGGTCGATTATAATTTCAATGCCATGGTCTCATCCTTCTTGGTTCAGTCGGCTTTTAGTGTTTTGTGGTCATTAACTGCTGTGATACTGATGGTGGTTGCTGCCAAAAAGCATTGGCGTACAGTGTGGTTAGTTGGGCTAGGATTAATGGTTGCGGTAGTGATTAAACTGTTCTTGGTTGATATGTCTGCATCTGGCACGGTAGAACGCATTGTGGCATTTTTATCTGTAGGAGTTTTGTTATCATTGGTTGGATATTTCTCACCATTGCCACCGGATTTAGAAAAAGCAACACCCAAGGTAGAAAAATAATGAAAAATATATTCGCAGCAGCTGCAATGCTAATTATAAGCCTAGTTGCTTTAGCCAACAACAAGAGCTATCAAAAACAAATGCAACTAGAACTATCTGGAAATTCAAGTGGCTATAGCTTCGCCGTGCCCGAAGAGGTTTATATTCACTCATTTTATAAGGACTTACGGGATGTACGCATTATTAACGGCACTGGAGATTTTGTACCCATGCGTTTATTTTTGACAGCCGATGAAGTGAAAAATGAGTACACAAAGAGCAGTTTGCCCTTATTTAAATTGAATCAAACGATAAGTATCCCGTCCAGCAGCAAGCAAGTCAGGACAACCAGAGAAGGTGCTTATGAGGATTTTACGGTGACTACATCAAAATCCTTGCAGCATTATTTAAAGACTCAAGAAGTAGTTAATGACAACCAAATATTAATTGACGCGGGTGCGTTGGATGGACAAAGAATAGAAAGTTTAGAGCTAGACTGGCACTATCAAAGCAAAGGCAACCGTGTCTTTTATGTCGATGTTTTAGGCAGCAATGACCTGTCAATCTGGGTAAATATAAAAAACAGGCACCGTTTGGTAGAAATCAATACAGGTTCAAAAACCCTGCTTGAAAACACCCTAACATTAAACAACAAAACCTACTCCTATTATAAATTCAACTTTGTTGATGGAACCATCCCTGAAGTGACACGGGTACAAGCCCATTTTTTTAATCAAACCATTAAAAGCAGCATACAGAGCAAAGAGATTACGAAATATTCCTTAATTAAAGACAATGCCTTACAATTTGATACCGGCGGCAAGTATTGGATAGAATCATTTAAATTGTCCTTTGCCCAAAACAATTCCATCACAGATGTACACTTGTATTCACGCAGTAATGCCCAAAAAAAGTGGCAGCATGCAGGAGCAGGAACCCTATATTCTATGACTTCTGATGGCGTTCAAGTTAAACAAGATACGGTTGAAATCAGACGATTAAATAATCGATCAAATAATCGCTTTTGGAAAATTCAATTTGATCTTATCAACAATGCATCGGTGGATAAAATTGAAATCAATTGGAGAAGACACCAAATTCAATTTCTTGCACAAGGTGATGGGCCATTTACATTGGTCTATTCGAATTCAGAAAAACTCATCGGGGCTTCTGGCAATTGGTACAAAAAGATTCCGCAGAAACTCAGGAAGAAAATGTTTTCCTCAAAGGTCATTGTCCCAAAATTAAACAGTTCAGGTGAAATTAATGTAAATCCTGAAAACAATCAAACAAATGATAATATCGGTTATGAGAAATGGATATTTTGGTTGATACTTGCAGTAGTATTGTTTGTTTTGTTTTTTATGGCTTATAAATTAACCCATGAACTGAACCATGAAGCGATCCATGAACCGAGCCAGAACATAGATAAAAAATAGCATGAACTCTAACAGGTTAATGATTGAATGCGCTAACTTTATTAATTCTCACTATTTGAGAAACCTCTCTGCTATAATCTTGCTCAATGCAAATATTTGATTTATACAACGCCAATCTTGATGGCACTAAGCTCATTGAAGCCAGTGCAGGTACAGGCAAAACATTCACCTTGTCTGGCTTGTATATTCGCTACATTGTAGAAAAACAACTAACCCCAGAACAAATACTGGTATTAACCTTTACTAAGGCAGCCACTGCAGAATTAAAAACTCGGTTGCGCGAACAGTTAGTTCAGTGTAGAAATCATCTGCAAGACATCGAACTTGTCGATAGCAAACACCAACAGTTGTATCAATTGTACGAATCGTACAAGCCTCAAGACTCTGCTCTAAAATACGTTGAACTGGCGTTGATTTGTTTTGATCAAGCGGCAATATTCACCATCAATAGTTTTTGCCAAAAAGTCATTGAAGATTTCAACAGCGATTGTGGTTCCCCTGTTTTTCAAGAGTTAATGGTAAAAAAAGACTATGTAAAAAAATATGTTTATGAATTTTGGCGCAAACAACAAAAAAATACGCCAATCGAAATTTTAGCCACAATCCCTGCCATTGATAAAGTGATTGGCAAAATCAATGGTCTATTAAATAAAAGTCATTATCGACAGATAAAGCCACTTATTTCTTGGAACCATACTCAGAAAATCCACCAAGACACTATTGAACTGGCAAAACAATGGCAAGAACAAAAAGAAACCTTGTTAGACTATATTCTGTCAGGTGACTTCCATGGAGGTACATATAGAGTTGCTAATAGAGCAATTTATGCAAAAGGCATGGATGTTTTTTTTAACAGTTTTAATGGCAATGTAGTCAAGTTTTGTGCCGATTATATTGAAAGTAAATTGGGCAAGAACAACACTTTAAAGCCCATGCCAAAATTCTTCACCGCTTTCGAAATGTTCTACAATAAAGTCATTTATACCTATAAAATTGGCTCAACAGGCAACAACTTAGCCATCAGCTACATATATGAATGTTTCAATTATGTGCAACAACAATTAACGGCATTGCGTGAAACAGAAGGGCGGTTTGACTATTCTGATCAGATTAAGGTGGTATATGAAGCCATTAAAAACAGCCCCAAGTTGGTCAGGAATATCGCCAAACAATGGCAATGTATCATGGTAGATGAATTTCAAGACACCGACAGTATGCAATTAGAAATATTCAACAAATGTTTTAATGACGGTATGCATGATTTGATTTATGTGGGAGATCCCAAACAAGCCATTTATGATTTTCGAGGCGCAGATGTATTTGTCTATAACCAAGCCAAGCAACAAACCAAGCAGCAGTTTAAGTTGAGCACCAACTGGAGAAGCAGTGAAAAGATGCTTGCTGCCAGTAACTCAATGTTTAGTATTGAGCATGCTTTTAAATTTCCCTGGTTGACATTTACTCCTTCATTGGCAAAACCTGAACAAGAGCTACAGTTGCATGATATCTATCCAGCTGTTGCAATCATGGATGGTGAGACTGAAAATAGAAAATATTTGTTAGCCATTGAAATCAAACGTTTTTTGCGTGAAGCAAAAGTCAACAACGAACCCATAAAGCCCGAATGTTGCGCTATTTTAGTTAACCGTAACCAAGATGCGATACAATTGTACGAATACCTGTTATCAAAAGACATAGCGGTCAATCTATGGAGTGAGTCAGGAGTATTCACAACCGCAGTTGCCCAGCAATTGTATTATTTAATTCGTGCCTTAAATTATCCCAGTAAACGCAATATTTTCACCTCACTGCATGGCATGTTTTTTGATAAGGGTTTAAATCAATTGCAAGAACTAGATGATCAAGAGATATTGGCTGACTTTGTTAATTATCGAATAGAGGCCAATACCAGCGAGTGTGTAAAAGTCATTGAAAAACTATTGACAGACAAACAGGTGTATTCGCGCTTGTTACAACGGGTTGATGGAGAAAGACATTATTGTGACTTGCTACATTTGCTTGAATTGCTGCAAGAACAAACAGAGCAGGGCAGCAATCACAGCCAATTAGAACAATGGATAGCGACACAAATTCAACAGGCTGAGTTTTTAGAAAACGATGAACAACGAAAGCGAAGAATAGAAAGCGACAGTAAAAAAATAGCTATCATGACCATTCATAAGTCTAAAGGTTTAGAGTTTGATCATGTGTTCATTCCTTATGCCGATAAAATTACCGATAAAAAATTCAATGAAAACAAAAACTTACAAGCATGTCTTGCAAGTCATGATAGAGACGGTAACGGAGTTATGTATTGGCAACACAGCAAAGAGGCACTGTTAAGTCTCCAGTTTGAAAAACAAGCCGAAAACATGCGCAACCTGTATGTGGCAATAACCCGTGCTAAACACAGAATTACCGTGGGTGTGGATACCGATGCAAAGAAATATGAGAGTTACCCCATTGCAAGATTAATCAATCAAATCAAAGGTAACTCGCAGCAATGTGCAACGATTGTACCCAAGCAAGTTGAAGATGAATTTACCAACAGCGAAACCATTGAATTGTTAAAACCTAAGCTGTTCAAAAGAAATCTACAAAAACCTCAATCTGTTTATAGCTTTTCTGCCCTTAGCAAGAAACAAAGCACAGATCAAGAAGTATTTGACGAAGAAGTCGACGAGGAAGTTGTCGACATTGATTTTAGTAACTATTTCCAATTTCCCAAGGGTGCAAAGAGTGGAACCATGCAACATGAAGTTCTTGAAAATTTAGATTTCACTGCTGATTTATCCGAAATAAACCAAGAGGTTAAAAGGCAATTAAATCGTTATGGTTTTGATAAAAACTGGCAAGCTTGCCTGGCTCAACAAATAGATAAAATTCTCAATTTTAAATTGTGGCAAAATGGACCCAATTTATCCCAGATAAAACACAGCATTGATGAAATGGAGTTTATGTTGCCCATCTCATCCTTGAACTGTTCCTTGAACTCATCCTTGAACTCATCTATGAACAAGCAAAACATTGCAAGCTGGTTAAGCGAACACCGCAATACAGAAACAGCCTTTAACCAAGAAAATTTACAAGGGTATTTAACCGGATTTATTGACTTGGTATTTGAGTTCAATAACAAGTACTATGTTGTTGACTATAAAAGTAATTATTTAGGCTCAGATATAAAAAATTATACGGATAATAATCTAAAACGGGCAATCGAACACCACTACTATGATTTACAATATTTGCTGTACAGCGTAGCGTTGGTTAAGTATTTAACTACAAAAATAGAAAACTTTGATTACCAAACACATTTTGGTGGCATAGCATATCTCTTTACCCGTGGAGTCAATGGGCAAGCGGGGCAGGGTGTTTATACCAACAAGCCCGACCAGCACTTAATCTATTCAATGATTCGAGAATTTGATGTTAATTGATGAAATTAGGCAGTTTTTTCAAACATTAACCAACAATCCAAAGATTGTTGAACTGGCTGTTCAAATTCAACAAGGGTTAGAAAAAGGACACACAGCTATTGAATCCGAAGAAATACTGAACGATGAATTAATCAGTGACGATGGTGGCCGAGGTTATATTGTTCAAAATAATGGTTTATCGGGTTTTAGACGGTTTTATCAATTAGAAAAATACATTCAACAAGATTTTGATCAATCCCAGGAAATAGCCATTGAAGAAAAACCCTTAAAACAAGCCCTTCAAGAAATTTGTACGATTTTAAATATCAATGTTCCAACCCCTGTATTAATTAATCAAGACAAACAATGGCAAGCATGTATGGGTTTTTTAACACACGGACGCTACATCATAACAGGCGGCCCAGGCACCGGAAAGACCACAACAGTTGTGCGCATGTTGTTGTTATTTAAAGCAATAAATCCAGGCTCGACAATTGCCTTAGCAGCACCTACTGGCAAAGCAGCCAATCGCATGATGCAAAGTATTAACCATTTGCTTCCAGGCTCTGAACAACAAACAGCCCAGACACTGCACCGGTTATTGGGCTATAACCACCAAACAAATACCTTAAGATACAACCTCAACAACCCAATGCCTTATGATTTGATTATTGTTGATGAAGCATCTATGTTGGATGTGACCTTAACCAGTGCTTTAATTAAAGCGTTAAAGCCCAATGCCCAGCTTTTGTTAATAGGCGATAGAAATCAACTGCCAGCAGTAGAAGCGGGCAATGTTTTTTCAGACTTATGCGCAATATCAAGTAAAAACACTATCGAATTAGAAAAAAATTACCGCTTTAATGAAGAATCAAAAATAGCCCGATTGTGTAACAGCTTAATCAAACAAGATTTAGCAGCATTTAACCAAGTACATACTTATTTCAATCCCACCAACAAATTAGAAAAACAGCAGTCACTCAAAAAGTGGTACCAACAAGTAGGCGATGAATCTGCACTATTGCTTTCACCGGTTAAATATGGCAACAACAGTGTCAATGAACTGAATGAACTGGCGATAAAAACCTTATACAACAAAAAAAAATTAAACGCCAATATGCCAATAATTGTGAATACCAATGACTACACTTTGGGCATATTCAATGGTGATATCGGACAGTTGAAACCAATAGCAGGCCAATGGCAAGTCGCCTTTAACAATCAAGGGGAAGAGTATCTCATCAAACTTGATGCCATAAAGCATTGGCAAGTGGCCCACGCCATAACCATCCATAAATCCCAAGGCTCAGAATACGACCATGTATTGATTGCAATACCTGATGATTTAGAATTAGAGATACTGGACAATCAACTTTTATATACAGCCATTAGTCGGGCAAAGAAATCCGTAACCTTGTGGGCAAGCAACAAAATTATTGCAAAAATATTGGCTAAAAATGAAAAGAGAATCACTTTTTTAAATTAAATTTAAATTATTTAAAATAATTAAAAAAAACAGTTGACGAGTAGGGTGCAAATCAGCATAATGCTCATTCTTTCGAGGGGCTATAGCTCAGCTGGGAGAGCGCAACACTGGCAGTGTTGAGGTCAGCGGTTCGATCCCGCTTAGCTCCACCATCTCCCAAGTATCTTTTAGATATATAATTGGGCTTAACTCGATAGAAACTGTTGCGTCCCCTTCGTCTAGTGGCCTAGGACTCCGCCCTTTCACGGCGGCAACAGGGGTTCGAACCCCCTAGGGGACGCCAATTTTGCGGCTCTAGCACATTATCTTTACTTTCAAATTTACAAAAAACCTCAATCACATATGTGCCATATGCTCAATCGCTTTTTTGCAAATTTAAAAGCAAATATAACGCACTATAACCAAAAATAACCGTTTAATTCGATTGAATATTGCCAAATAAAACAATTAGTCACATAAATTTATTTACATGACTATGTACTTAGCTCCTGTTCCACGAAATAATTATACCAAAAGAGCTGTATATACCAGTCAAATCAAGTGGTTTATCTCTGGTTTATGTAACATTACATATATTACATTCTAAATCAATAGGTTGCAACGTGAAACAGGAGTTAAGTGCATATCCATGTTTATTTATATAATAACTAGCTATGCCAACTTAACTTATATAATCATAAAAAAGGTAGCTAATTTGAATCACATTCCAAGTGTAAGATGGGCCCCGCCCATCATCAACAACTTCAAAATACTTGCTGCCCACAAACAAAAAACACCCAACAACAAAACAACCAAAAAAAACCAATTTATAAAGAAAAACCACCCACAAATATCCACCATTATTATACTAAAATCAAGCTCTAAAATCACTAAAATTTGCTGTTTTTAAAACATCAAAAACACCCCAAAAAGCAACTCTAAAAAACACTAAAAAAACGCCTTGTGCCCAGATTGTGCCCAAACGGTGCCATAGGTAAAATTTCAAATTATTTAATATTTTACTTTTTGACCTCAACACTAATTATTGTTAGTGACTTCAACACCAAATGTATAAAGGTCAAAATAATAACAATATTTTTGACCTCAACACCAAATGGGCACAATTTGGGCACAAAATCCAAGTGCGGTAGATTGCAAAAGCAGTAAAAAAGAATGGTAAGAAGGTCACTGCATTGCATGTAAATAAAATCATTAAAATGTTCAAAAGGATAATTTTTGAAGCAACTGATAGGTATAACTTTAGTGATCCTTTTCGAGGAATTAAGCACTTGAAAACAATAAAACCTCAAATTGAACCATTTGACTTAGATGAGGTGATGTTGATTATTAACAATGTTAGAGATGATTTTAAAGACTATTACACAGTAAGGTTTTTTTCGGGTATGAGAACTGGTGAGATTGATGGTTTATTGTGGCAGAATGTTGATTTTGACAGAAGGCAGATATGTATTCGTCAGGCCTTGGTAAAAGGTTATGTAGAGCAAACAAACTAAGACAGATGCTTCGTTTCGTGAAATTAACATGTCACCGCCTGTTTATGAAGCTTTGCTACGACAGTTCGAAGCAACTGGTAAGTATGATTATGTTTTTTGTGTAAAAAATGGTAATCCTTTGGATTATTGTAATGTTACTAAAAGAGTTTGGAAACCAATTCTAAGATATCTCGGATTAAAAGAGAGGAGGGCGTATCAAACTAGGCATACTGCAGCTACGCTCTGGCTTGCCAGTGGTGAAAATCCTGAATGGATAGCTAGGCAATTAGGACATGCTAATACTGAAATGCTATTTAATGTCTATTCACGTTATGTACCAAACCTTACAAGGCAGGATGGTAGTGCATTTGAAAATTTTATAAATTCTAAGATCTAACAAATTGTAAGTTTCGGTATAATCTGACAATAATACGTTTTCTCTCACTAGTTATCAGGTTAAGCCAAGTGATTATTGTTATTAGAAAAGCATCGAGTTATATTTGACTCGATGTTTCTTGTTTTAAAATGGCTTGCACTTTTTTCGGCATATAACGTAGTATCCATGGGTTATCTTTAAATAGGAATCGACACATTTCTTCATCTTTGAGTTTTGCGGGAATCTTTCTAAATGCAGAAATATCTGTCTTTAGTGCTTCCAGGCAGATATCTCGGTCAAGAATATCCTTCGGAACGTATTCAATAGATTCACCCGTTGACATCACAGCTGTTAAACAAGTATATTTGTTTTTCAAATGCAATGGGATGTACTTAAGGGCATGACCATTACAACTTACCGTTTTTTTTACTGCATGATAAATTTCAAACAGTAAACGTTTCGAGCTTTTATCATCAATATACTTCAAGGTAATATTAAACCTTGAACCATGATCTATAATAGCTAATATGTGTTGATTACATTTATTTGAATCGTGTTTGCCTGTCAAATCTATTGGCCAAACCCAATTGATATCTACAGAGTGAGGCTTTTTATTTTTGATGTTTTTACGCTCAATTAAAATAGCATAATGGTGTTTTCTAATAATATTATAAACATAAGTTTTACTAACAGTATCCAAATGTGAAAACTGCCTGTTAAACGTATCAGCAATTTTATAACCACTGGTTTTAGGCATCATGGCTTTAAAATAAATAATTTTATCCACAATCCATTGAGGTTTTTTGTTGTTTTTAAATACCTTAGTAGTTTTAGGTTTGTGGTCAGTTCTGTATATTGTTCTTGGCTTGAACAGGCTGATGAAAAACAGGTAAAAATGAAGATAGATAAAATAGAGTAAGAACATTTAACATCCATGTAAAAATTATCATTATACCATGCTTAAATATCAATATATTTTGTTATAGGTTTTTTTAAAAAGTTTCTATAAAATAAAACTTCCTCAATGCTGGAATTTACGTAAGGTAGATCTTAATCTATATGCTGGTATTAAGGTGTTCAAGATATTTTCTATTATTTTTCTAAAATCGGGTTCTAATTCTTCTAAAGCAAAAAAGAGTTTTTTTAAATTTTCATTGCTAATTGGTAATTCACTTTCTATTCCACAGGAATCCGCAGGATGGAATTGGACCAACTAAAAATACCTGATTTAGACACAGAAAGAGGAACATTGCTAGTAGCACATGGCAAAGGAGACAAGGACAGAATAATTCCCATAGGTGATAGAGCGATCAAATGGGTAAAAAAATACCTACAAAATGTACGCCCAGAATATGCCATTGGCGACAGTGATAATTACTTGTTTTTAAATGTCTTTGGCCAATCAATCGGTTTAACTTGGGTATCTGCCATTGTGACTAAATATATTAAACGAACGGGTAAAACAGGTTCATGCCACCTGTTTAGACACACCATGGCGACCCTGATGTTGGAAAATGGTGCAGGTATACGCTATGTCCAAATGATGTTGGGACATGCTGATATCAAAACCACGCAGATATATACCCAGATTCATATTCAGAAACTTAAAGAAATCCATACTGCCACACATCCAGCGGGACAGAAGGCAGAATAGGGCGAATCAGTAAACAAATCTTGAAATCAATACTGGTATCCAGTATAATGAAAATTATGAAAACAGTTGTAGAAACGCTCTCGTTTGAGACTAAGTCTGATAAGATATGGACAATTAAGGAAAAAGAAGATTTTATTGCATGGATTGCACAAAACTATGAATCAGGAAAAGTAATTTCGGCATCAAGTGGTTTTAGAAAAATTAGATGGTCTATTAGCGGTAAGGGCAAACGTGGTGGAGCAAGAATAATATATGTTAATTATATTGAAGATGGAGAAGTTTGGTTGCTAGATATTCATGTAAAAAATATCAAAGCAAATATAAGTGCATCAGAAATTAAGAAACTGAAAGGTGATACAAAATGAAAAAAATAGACATAGAAAAGGTGGTAAAAGAAGTTGAAGCAGATATGGGGCATGAGTGCCCAGATTTAGCAGGTTCAATAAAAGATATGTTAGAAAGAAAAGCCAAGGTCAGACATACGCCTGAACAAATTAAGATGATACTTTTTAGGAAAAAATACAATCTTACACAAGGGGAGTTCTCAAAAAAAATCAATACACCTTTGGGCACATTGAGAGATTGGGAACAAGGCAATTCTCAACCAAATGGTGCGGCAATTTTATTAACAAAAATCTTTGAAGAAAACCCACAATTACTTCACTAACCAATCACTAACGAACCAAGAACCAAGACCTAGAAAAGAGGAGAGCAATTGCCCCTTTTCTATCAGACATCTAGGAACAACCAACAAAGCAGGCTAACTTAACCTTTTAGCTAGCTGAAGGTGCGGCACCAAATTGCCTGGAGCAGTTTTGAACAGCTTAAGCTGGCTGCTTGCGGTGAAGGACATGGATAGTCCGTAATAAATGCTGGCATAATAAAAATGCTTACAAGATAATGCCGTCAAACAAAATAGTATGCTGAAAGTTCATCATTCGGCAATATCTTTGCAAGCACGTAGACTGAAATATTGAAGTAATTACCAATCACCCAGTTATGTCCTATCCAAACGTCCGAACTGCGTAGCCATTAGCTTTTGAGGTGTTTTTTTAAAAAACACCTCAATCTTGAATAAAAATTTGAAAAAATTTAACTCAATTCAAAAAATCTTCTCGATTTATGATTTTTTATCCAAAATTGTCGTATTTCACAGATTTTGACCAAGCAAAGTTACGGATAGGTCTAGCAGTGTAGTTCTGCGGACAGTCTAGCAGTGTAGTTCTGCGGACAGTCTAGCAGTGTAGTTCTGCGGACAAGTTCAGTTACCCAGCTTTTTAAACAACTTTTATAGCAATCATCACCCATCAAGCGGATGTAGATATCCCTGTAACAGGCCATCCCATGTTGAATAAAATTAAGCATGCCTTTTTATACCTTTTTAATGATAAAATTTTTACTTGAAATTAATGGCACTACCAAAATCGGACTTTAGTCGTGTAAAGCTCAATTAAAAAATAGGGCTAAAGCCTTAAGTTCCATTTTGTTTCGAGTTATTTCACAGCCTTGGTGCATGGGAACGGGTTAAACTCTACCATTGCTTGTTTTCTCTGTGTCGCTGCGCCGCCGTGCGATAACCACTCTTGATCTTTTTACTCAGTGATCTTTGCGAGCCCCGCGCGCGATATATTTTTGATCTTTATCTGCGTGCATCTGCGTTTATCTGCGGACAAAAAACATTTTTAAGGATAGAATAAAAACATGGCAAAAATAAAACTTCAATATACATGTACTCACTGTGCGGCGGTTCATAATAAATGGGCAGGTCAATGTGGAGATTGTGGGCAATGGAACTGTTTGGAAGAATCGGTGGTGCAAGCAGTCTCGCCGGTACAAAAATCATCACGTTTTTCTACTTATGCGGGTGATGTAGGTGGCCAGAAAATTCAGAAACTGGGCAATATTAAATTTCAACAAAACATCCGAACTTCAACTAAAATCAAAGAATTAGACAGAGTGCTCGGTGGCGGTTTAGTCACGGGTTCAGTGGTGTTGATTGGTGGAGATCCTGGGATTGGTAAATCTACTCTAATGTTGCAGGTTACAGCGACCATGCCAGATAATATCAAAACTTTATATGTGACAGGTGAGGAATCACTTGCTCAAATATCTATGCGTGCCAATAGATTGGAGTTAGATGCGGCAGACTTGGAATGTATGGCAGAAACTTCAGTGGAGGC
The DNA here is from genome assembly GCA_964564165.1 of uncultured Alcanivoracaceae bacterium. Classification (GTDB taxonomy): domain Bacteria; phylum Pseudomonadota; class Gammaproteobacteria; order Xanthomonadales; family Marinicellaceae; genus NORP309. Next base: position 14,352 of record CAZLZZ010000068.1, read on the forward strand.
TATTATTGGTTCTGCTTTGGTGCATAAGCCTAATTTAATGGTGATTGATTCGATTCAGACACTATATACGGAAAACTTGACTTCAATTCCGGGTTCTATTTCACAAGTCAAAGAATGTGCGGCACAATTGGTGCGATTTGCCAAACAGAACAATACATCTATCATCTTTGTTGGGCATGTTACCAAAGAGGGTGGAATTGCAGGGCCGCGGGTTTTGGAGCATATGGTTGATACCGTTTTGTATTTTGAAAGCGATGGCAATAGCCGTTATCGGGTGTTGCGCGCTTTAAAAAACCGCTTTGGCGCGGTCAATGAAATTGGTGTGTTTGCCATGACCGAAAAAGGCATACAGGAAGTTGAAAATCCATCGGCTATATTTTTATCAGAGCACAGCGAGCCACAACCTGGCAGTGTGGTGATGGTGACAAGAGAAGGCACACGTCCTTTGTTGGTGGAAGTTCAAGCACTGGCAGATCAAAGCCCGTTGGGTAATCCCAGAAGGTTGACAGTTGGCTTAGATCACAACCGATTGGCGATGTTGTTGGCAGTTTTGCATCGTATGTGTCATTTGGCGATTCATGACCATGATATCTTTATGAATGTTGTGGGCGGTATGAAAGTTACAGAAACAGCAGCAGATCTGGCTATTATTATGGCTGTTGTTTCAAGTTTTAAAAATCGTTATTTACCCAAAGGCACTATTGTCTTTGGTGAAGTGGGCTTAACTGGTGAGATTCGCCCTGTTTTTAACGGTGAAGATCGTTTGAAAGAAGCTGTCAACCATGGCTTTACTCATGCTATTGTTCCCAAAGGCAATATCGGTGCCTGGACCAAAGGATTAGATATTAAAGTAACTGGTGTTGACAATATTAATCAAATATTGGATTATATATAATGTTTGCAAGTTTTAGAAATGAGCAAATTGTATTAAATAGATTTACAATTGCAGATGCTGAATTGATTTATCAAGCTATTGTCGAATCAAGGTCTGAAATATCTCCGTGGTTAACATGGTTGACCCCAAGTTATAGCTTAAATGATGCCCATGATTTTATAAAAATTCAAATTAAAAACTGGAACAATAATTCTGAATATGCCATGACTATAAAAAACTTGCAAGGAGAATTGTTAGGAGTTATCGGTTTACATTTGTTTGATAAGCAAAACGATGTGGGTAATGTTGGCTATTGGATGAATACCAAGCACACAGGTCAAGGCTATTGTACGGCAGCGCTAAAATTGCTGGTAAAAAACTCCCTAAAACCACTTAACCTCATTCGCATTGAGGTGAT
>CAZLZZ010000069.1:0-15605 GCA_964564165.1 uncultured Alcanivoracaceae bacterium
ACCTGTCAAGCGAATTTGCATGATTGCATCGCCACCAAGATCAGCTTTATTAACGACAATTCTACGGACGTCACTCGGTAACAAAGGCTTAACTAAATCAATTTGTTCTTTAATTAACATGGTTTTTTCATCAATATCAGCATAGGATTTAAACTGAATATTAACCCTAGCACCATTGGTGTCGGATCGAGAACTGATGACTTCAATATCTCCAATTGTCGCAATGGCTTCTTCTAAAATCCGGGTGATATTTTGTTCAACTTCTTTCGGTGTAGCTGATGGATAAGCAACACTGACACGAGCAAATGGGACTTTAACTTCAGGCCATTTTTCAAGCGGTAACAATTGTGATGAAATAATACCCACTACCACCATGCTTAAAAATATCATGGTAATGGTTATAGGGCGTTTTAAAGAAAAAACCGCAATTGCGCTAAAACTACTTTCTTTTGTTTTCGCTACCGTGTTATTTTCTTCCGATTTTTCCATCTAAATCACCGCTTTTTTATCATTTTCGGGCTCATCAATATAAACAATTGTTTCTTTGGTCACCAACGAATAAATAATTGGCACCACAATCAAGGTTAAAAAAGTAGAGACAATCAAACCACCCATAACTGTAATCGCCATCGGCGCACGAATTTCCGCACCTGCTGCTTGATCACCAAACAGGCTCACCACCATTGGCAGCAACCCCAATACAGTGGTCATTGTGGTCATGATGATTGGGCGCAAACGCGCATTACCTGCCCGAATAATGGCTAAATTTAGAGACACGCCTTGGGTTTGTAATTGTTTGATCCTATCAATCAACACAATGGCATTGTTTACCACTATTCCTGCCAGCATAATCAGCCCAATAAACACCACAACCGAAATTGATGTGCCAGTTAAATACAGTGCCCAAACGGCTCCAATCATTGCCAAAGGTACTGAAAATAAAATGACAAAGGGGTGGATAAAGGACTCAAATTGCGAAGCCAACACCATATAAACCAAAAATATAGCCAATACCAAAGCAAATATCATGGAATTGTTCGACTCTTGTAAATCTTCGTTTTGTCCTGTAACTTTAACATTAACCAAGGGATTAACTTTACTGCCTTTGACAATATTTTCCACAATTGTTACCGCATGAGACAAGTCCGTATCAACAATATCAGCAGTAATCACAACCACTCTGTCTTGATTGCGGCGTAATATTTCACCCTGACCTTGGGTGATCTTGATTTCTGCCACATCGCCCAAGGTAATGGGGCTGTTCGACAGCGGATTAATCAACAGGCTTGATACTGATGCAATTGAATCTCTTTGCTCTATTGGATTGCGAATCAGAATTTCAATTTTTTGCTCTTGCCAATGTACCGTAGTTTCTGACTTACCCAACACTTTATCCACCACCACATTGGCTACTTGGCGATTGGTAAGCCCGAGCATAGCGATGCGTTCTTGATCAAAGTATATTTGAATTTCAGGGTTGCCAGGAGACAAACCATCATCTACATTGATTAAATTATCACTCAACGATAAGGCATCACGAATTTTGCGGGCTTCTTTTTTTAATAAAGTCAAATCATAGCCAGACAACTCAATTTCAATCGGGTTGCTTAATTCAAAGAATTCTCCCGATTGTAATTCACTGCTTAAACCAGGTTGTGCATTCATGATACTTAATACCTGTTGTTCAACTTCTGCTTTGTCAGCATGGGGTTTGACTCTCACCAATAACTGTCCAGAATTCTCACCTGCTGCCAAAGTCGAAACATCCAGCTTGGCTCCTTGACCACCAATGCCGTATACAAACTCTATATCATCTACATTGCTGATTTGAGTGCTTAATTTTTGAATCATGGCATCGGTTTTTTCTATCACCACACCTTGCGCTAGCTTAAAGTTTACCCTAACTGTACTTGCATCTAAATCAGGGATTAAATTCATCCCTAGCTTTGGAATAATGGTTAAGGTAAAAGCAAAGATGCCAGCATTCACCATTAAAACCAGCAATCTATTTTTCAAACTCCAAGGCAGCAAAATACGGTAAACTTTTGATATGCCAGAAAAGACACCTTGAATCGCTTTAGAAGGAATCCAAAATATTTTATGAAACACCCAAACAATGCCTTTGATAAGAAATTTAAAGGTCAAAACCACATAATCTAAGAGTCGATTAAATACAAATTTTCTGCCTGCTCTTAAACGAGAACCCGTTTTCGTTTTCGATTGATACTCTGGTTCATCATTGGCCATACTGAATTTTTTCTTGCTTCCCAAGCTCATTAACATCGGCACCAAAGTCAATGCCACAAACAAGGAAACAATTAGAGTAAACGTAACAGTTAATGCCTGATCTTTAAATAACTGACCCGCAATGCCTTTAACAAACACCAAAGGCAAAAACACCGCAACCGTGGTCAAAGTCGATGCCACAATAGCACTGCCTACTTCTTGTGTGCCTTGGATAACTGACTGTAACTTATTTAAGCCACTTTTGCGTTTTGAGGCGATATTTTCCAGTACCACAATACCATTGTCCACCAACAACCCTATTGCTAATGCGATGCCTCCCAATGACATGATGTTGAATGAAACACCCGCTCGGTACATAAAAAAGAAACCCGCAACCACTGAAACTGGGATTAATGTGGCTATCACAAGAGTGGCTAATATATTTTGTAAAAACAGGTAAATGATTATGATAGCAAGAATACCGCCAATAATGGCAGCATTAACCACATTGCCAATCGCTTGGGAAATAAATACAGATTGGTCGTTAATAATGGTTAACGAAGTCTTTTTAGGCAAATCTTTTTCCAGTTTCTCTAAAGCCTTTTTTACATTTTCTGCTACTTGTACCGTGTTGGCATCTCCTTCTTTATAAATGGCTATTTCAATCGCTTCTTTGCCATTCAGCCTATTGATTGAGTCTCGGTCTTTGTGGTTAAGATTGACTTTTGCCACATCACGAATCCTAATGGGTTTTTTGTCTTTGATGCTGATAATAATATTTCTTATTGATTGCAAGTCTTCGAACTGATTAACCGTTCTAACCAAATATAGCTGTGAACCTTGCTTAATAGCACCACCAGATAGATTGATATTTTCCTCTCTGAGTCTATTTGAAATATCGCCAATACTTATACCCAACTGTGCCAATTTGTACTGATCTGGTTCTATTTGAATTTCTTGTTCTAAACCACCGCTAATCTTAACTGCCGCAACACCAGCAACTGGCTCTAGTTTCTTCTTAAAAATCTGCTCGGTAAAGGTGCGCAATTTTTTTAGTTTTTGAACATTATTTCCATCACCGTCTATTGTCAACACCACCTGCATAATCGGCGCAGTAGATGGATTAAATCTTAATAATACCGGTGCCTCTGCATCCAAAGGCAATCTGACCGAATCAATTCGATCGCGGATTTCATAGGCCGCTTGCTTAATATCTGCATCCCAATTTAACTCCAGCTTTACATCTGATCGGCCGGTACTGGATACTGAATAAATACGTGACAAGCCTTTGACCACACCGACGGTTTCTTCAACCGGTTTGGTAATCAACAACTCAATCTCTTCTGGACCCGCGTTTTTGTATTCTGTGCGAATGGTAAATGTTGGGTACTCCAAATCAGGCAACAAAGTGACACTCATTTCCTTAATGGCAATGCTACCAAACAACAACAAAGTAAACGCCATCATAGTGACCGTAACTCTGCGTTGTGTGGCAAAATAAATTAACGATTTAATCATTGTATTGAATGACTTCTACTGTGGACTCTTCTGACACATTGTTCTTACCGGTTGTGACCACTTGCACATCAACTTCTATCCCTGATAAAACTTCCAAATCATCGTCCATTTCATAGCCAATAACAAGAATCCTTTTGGTCACACTGTTGTCGTCATTGACTTGATAAACATAAGCATTCTCATCTTCTCTTACGACTGCATTTTTCGAAACCAACAAAGTATGTTCACGCTTATCTAAAACAATTTCAGTTTTACCAAAAAGACCTGGACGTAAATTACTGGCCAATTCTTGTGATTTGTCAATGTCCATCACTACTTTAAAAGTGCCCGTAGCACTATCAACAATTGGGTCAACTCTTATGACGCTACCAACAATAGCTTGCTCAATACCTGTGAATCTGAAATTCACATCTAACCCTTTTTTGAATAATCGCCATTTATATTCTGGGACATTAATCACAGCTTGTAATGAATCAAAATCAACAATTTCATAAACCTGGGTGTTTAGCTGAATAAGGTTGCCTTTTTTAATGTTTCGTTTGGTAATGATACCAGATATGGGTGCTGTTATATTTGTGAAGTCCAATTCCAATTTGGCCTGACTTAGATTGGTTTTTAAAGAACGGGTTTCAAATTTAAGATTTTCAACAGACTCCTTGTTTACCAACCCCTTTTTCAACAATGACTTGGCGCGTTGATAGTTGTTTAGACTTTTTTGATAATTGGCATTGGCACTTTCATAACGCAATTTCTCAACATCCGACTCTAAAACTGCCAATACATCGCCCGCGGCAACTTTATCACCTACTTCAACAAGGATTTGTAAAACTATACCACTGGCCTTAGAAGTGACTGCTGACTCTAAATCGGCTTCTAAAATGGTTGTGGTTCGAAACACCGATGCTGCAATACCGCGTTTGATGGTGGTTGCTTCAACATTGATAATGACAAGCTCTTCATCGTCGTCATTCTTATCTTTTTTTCCCTTTCGACCTTTGGCATTTTTTTTCTTGTCAATTTTTTTCTTGCTAACTTCTGATGAGTTGTCACTTTTTTTATCAATATTTTTGTCATCATTTTTATCATCATCCGGAGCAGAACCACATGCCCCCATGGATAGAACTAATATCAATACAATTAATCTCGTCATTATTTTTACTTACCCACTCTATTTCACATAGAGTCTAATTATTTAATCAGCCTATTTTAAAGCGCAATGGTTAATTTACCAATAGGCAGAAAGTCACTTTTTATCATTTTATCATTTTGCTTGGAACCCACGGAATCGGGACTTTAGTCCTGCCAACTCTGACAGTTTGTTTAGCAAATTTTAGAAAAGGACAGAGGCTACACCCAACCATATGGTTCATAATCTATTGAAGGTGTCAAACTGAATTTAAGTATTATTGAGTACTATTTAGAGCTTTTCAGATAAGCTCTAAAGTTCAATGCTTAATCGCTCTTTCTAACTTATTTAATGTTTCATCTAAGCGTCGTTTGACCCGCGAACAGCCCAGTTTTTCTTGTTTCAAGAAATCTCTTAGGGTTCGATCCTTGGCATATAAATTGCCTTCATTGATACTAAACGAGTGACGCTTTAAGGTTGATTGGATGTCATCAAACTTTTTTTGAATTTGCTTTCTGGTCTGTTGATAAGCATATTCGCACAATTTATCGCGCTCAGAATAACTGAATAAATTGGTATTAAAAAGCATCTCATCATCATTGTCTGGCTCTATCAAGATAATATCAGCCTTGGGATACTGTGTTTTGTATTTCTCAAGTCCTGACTTCAACCGCGATTGAACAATGGACCTAAAAGTTTGTGATAAAATCATCGGCAGTCCAGCCTTTAATAACTGAGATTTTTCATGCAATGCCGATTGGTTCTCAAAAGGGACGATCGGATTTACCGCAAATAACAATTGCACGTCATTGTTCAGTGCCGCCGATGCATTCATGGTTCTTCTTAACGCGCCATCTACATAAAATTTTCCTTTAATATTCACAGGCGCATACAAACCAGGCAAAGCCGAAGAAGCCTGTACCGCTTTGGAAATTGGTACATCAGAGTTTTCATCGGTACTGAATGTCGCAATTTTACCGGTATTGATATCACAGGCTACAATATACAGTTTTCTTGATAGCTTCCTAAAATCATTTGTCGCGTGTTTAGTGGTTAAAACGCCTCGAATAAACTCTTCTAAACTGGCATTATTAAAAGCACCATTGGGCAACAGCGAACCTAATTTTTCGAGTATATCAACCACACTGGTGTGAAAAGGTTGTTTCAACCAAGAAGACAAAGCATCATAAGTAACAAAAGGAATTTCGGTGGCTTTTTTAAGAAACAATTTATAGGCAGGTCTTAGAAAATTATCTGGATTAAAAGGCGTTTCTGTTTTTTGATTAAACGCAAAAATATCTGCAATTTCTTCGGTGGTGATACCATTGGCCAATGCCGAAACCAAAAATGAACCCGATGAAACGCCCACATACACATCTAAATTATTAAGATTCAAATGGTGAACACTGTCTTTAAGTGCGCACAAGGCTCCCAGTTCGTAAAAACCACCCAAAGGGCCTCCACCAGCCAAGGCTAGCCCTGTTTTCAAGTTACTTTTTGTTGGATCACTTGCAGATTTAATGGTTATCATACGAGTATTATTCCTGAGAATTTGAGATTACAGGCTCTTAAAGTCAGATTAATCAAAATCATTTACTGAAAGGATAAGAAGGCCAATTAACGCCCGCAAATTTTTCTAAACAGCGCATAACTTGACAAGAATAACCGAATTCATTGTCATACCAACAGTATAAAATCAAGGATTTTCCTTCAACAATAGTTGCTGTCGAATCAATAATACAAGCCTGTCTAGAACCCACAAAATCAGATGACACCACTTCTGTAGATACCGTATAGCCAATTTGTTGTTGCAACCTAGAATGCAATGATTTATAACGCAAAAATTCTTTGATTTCCTCTAGCGTGGTTTCTTTCTCCAATTGAATTTTTAAAATCGCCATAGACACATTCGGCGTAGGAACACGGATAGCATTGCCGGTTAATTTGCCTGCTAATTCAGGCAAAACTTTGGCGACAGCTTTGGCCGCTCCAGTTGTTGTTAATACCATATTTAACGCAGCACTTCGACCTCGTCTTTCACCGAGATGAAAATTATCAATCAAATTTTGATCATTGGTATAGGCATGAATGGTCTCAACATGACCGTTTTGGATGCCGTATTCATCATTGATCAACTTCAAAACAGGAACAATGGCATTGGTGGTACAAGAGGCTGCACAAATAATTTTATCGGTGGGCTTAATATCATCGTGATTTACACCGTAAACAATATTAGGAATATCACCTTTGGCCGGCGCTGTTAACAGCACTTTAGAAGCACCTGGCCGCAGGTGCGCGCTCAACCCTTTTCTGTCTTTCCAGACACCTGTATTATCAACAATCAAAGCATTTTTAATGCCATATTTGGTATAATCAACCTCAGCTGGAGAATCTGCATAGATCATTTGCACTTCATTGCCGTTGATAATCATTTTGTTTTCATCGGGCAATACACGTATAGTTCCGTTAAAATCTTTGTGAACTGAATCTTTGCGCAAAAGTGAAGCACGTTTAGCCACATCATTGGCATGTTTTGAATTTCTTAAAACAATGGCTCTTAAAACCAAAACATCGCCGCTGCCTGTTTTATCAATTAACAACCTAGCAACTAAACGTCCAATCCGTCCAAAACCGTACAATACCACGTCTTGTGGTTCAGGAATCGGTTTCTTCTTGGAGCCAATTAAATCAGCTAATTCTTTTTTAACATATTCAAAAGCATCTTCCTTGCTGCCGTCTTTCAAATAGCGGTGAACAATTTTACCCACATCAATGTGTGCTGGACCCAGCGTTAATTCTGAGATGGCTTTAACAAAAGGGAAGGTTTCGAACAAACTCAATTCAGTGCCTTCAACTTGGCGCACATATCGGTGAGCCTTCATCAAATCAGTGACTCTCTGGTTTATCATGCGTTTTCCATACATATACAGCGAGACGTTACTTTTCCTATACAATCTTCCAATCAAAGGAATCATCGCTTCCGCCAGTGCCTCACGTTCTTTCCAGTCTGAGAAAAATTCATCAGGAACCGGTCTTTTTTGTTCTGTCATTGCAACCTCATTGATTTAAATTAAGTTAAAAATTAGTGCCTGACCGAGAAAGAATATTCTACTGCGGAAAAGCTGGATTTTGTCAAAATTCCTCCTTATCCTCGTCAAATAGCCAGTTATTCTCCTCAAAAATACTCCTGGAGAGTATTTTCACGCAAGCCGCGTAGCGGTAAGTATCAGGACGATACGCATAAATAATGAAAAATTATTGTCTAAAACTAGACTTTTCCTCGCTACGAATACTGTCTCGGTCAAGCACTAAATTAAGTTATGGACACACAATATAATAAAAAATAATGATAAATCAAGATATATTAGAAAAAACAAATGCATAATCAAGCTGATTTTCTTTGCAAGGTGATTGTAATTGCTACTGTAATTATGTAAAGTAACTGTACTTACCTGTTTTCAAAGGAAAATTTCACATGATTCACATTATTATCGTAGATGACCATGAAATAGTCAGAACTGGCTTAAAAATGATTATTGACAAAATGTCTGGTATTAAAATTGTCGCTGAAGCCGAAAATGGTCAGCAAGCCATTGATGCTGTGAGAAGTCACAGCCCAGACGTGGTTTTGATGGATGTAAATATGCCAGAAATCAGTGGCATAGAAGCCACTAGACGAATTTCTCAGTACATGCCTGATACCAAAATAATCATTTTGACTGTGCATGCCGAAAACCCCTTCCCTGCCCAACTATTAGAAGCGGGAGCAAGTGGTTATTTGACAAAAGGTTGTGCCGCAGAAGAGCTAGAGAAAGCCATCAAAACCGTCGCTGTACATGGCAGGTATATTGGTGCTGATATCGCACAACAAATGGCACTGTCATTATTACCAGGTGGAGATGCTTCTCCTTTTGATGATTTGTCATCTAGAGAGATGGAGGTTATGATGCTGTTATCGCAAGGCAAAAAGCCCAAAGAAATTGGTGACAAATTGTTATTGAGTCACAAAACAGTGGCGACCTATAAATACAGAATCCTAGAAAAATTACAATTAGAAAATGTGATTGAACTGGCACATATGGCAATTAGGCATGGCATACTTGAAGACAAAGTAGAAAATTGAAAATAAAAAATAAAAAATAAAAAACGGGACTGAATCGGTGCTTTAGCCCTGTAAAAAAAGCGAAGTATTAACCTAGCCAATCTCATATCAACCCAAATAGAACCCACATTAATCGCATTCTAAACAAAGTAAAAATATAAAAAATGAGCAAACATATAATCTGTCCAACCTGCCTAGCCACCAATCGAGTTCCTGACAATCGATTAACAGACAATCCCAATTGTGGCAAATGTCACGATGATTTGTTTAGCAACAAAGCCATTGAAGTGGACAGTAAAACTTTTAATAAAATCAGCAGAAAATCTTCATTGCCCGTCATCATAGACTTTTGGGCACCATGGTGCGGCCCTTGCAAATCTTTTACACCTACCTATAACCAAGCAGCTAAACAGTTAAAAAGCGAATATATTTTAATCAAAGTAAACACCGAACAAGAACAACAACTCTCGGGGCAATTGGGGATTCGTTCAATACCCACTCTTATGGTTTTTAAAAATGGCAAAGAGTCCAATCGCATGTCAGGTGCTATGCAATTGCCACAATTGATTCAGTGGATTAGGTCTAATTGAAAACAAGCCTGAGCAGTTTAACCGCATAACCGCAAAGGGCTGTCTACCCTCCCATTCATCTAACTGTATTTGGTCAAGCACCAAATAAAATTTAAGGATTAATCTCTCCATAAAGCCTTTCAAGTTGGCTGAATTTAAGTCAATGCTTGTAATTTTATTATTTATAAACTATTATATGCCTTAAAAACAAAGCACAAATATACTAAAACTATATAGCGCCTTAAAAACAAAGCATTATAATAATAAAAAATGAATATAAAAACAACACATTTAGTCGACGAACTGGGCAACAGATTAAAACAAACGCGCATCAATGCCAGCTTAACCCAAAGTCAATTGGCAGATATCATTGGTAAATCGCGTACAGCCGTTGAGCGAGCAGAAAGAGGCAAATGTAACCTAAATACTTTTGTTAGCATTCTGGTGGCTTTGGATGCCGATGGGCAGTTGGCTTTGTTGTTGCCAGAATCACCACCTTCCCCCGTGTTACTTGCTAAAGCCAAAGGGAAACAACGAAAAAGAGCCTCTGCACGCAAGCACGAAGAAAGCCATGAGGACAACCTTGAATGGTAAATGAGACTCTTTCTGTTTATTATCATGACTTAGAAGCGGCAGTTATCAGTTACGATACAGACAAAAACTTGGGGTATTTTGAATACACACCTGAGTTTATTGCTACGGGCATACAATTGTCACCCTTGAAAATGCCGCTAAAAACCAGAGAGATTTATCAATTCCCACAACTTAACCCCATCACCTTTAAAGGGCTTGCTGGGTTGGTTGCAGACTCTTTGCCCGATAGGTTCGGCACATCTGTATTGAACCAATGGGCGGCACAACAGGGTCGAACCCAGCCGATTTCCGTAATGGAACGATTGCAATATACGGGAACACGAGGCATGGGTGCTTTAGAGTTTCGCCCCTCAAAACAGTTAAAAAACCTCAACACCTCAGAAGCCATCAACCTTGAAATACTCACAGAATTGGCGCAATCAGTGGTCAACAACCGCAAAAAACTAAAGTTCACCATTGCCAAGGACAAAGTTGATACTCAAGCGATGAAAAGTTTGTTAGCAGTGGGAACCAGTGCAGGAGGTGCCAGACCTAAAGCGGTTTTGGCATTTAATCATGACTTTAGTCAAGTGCGCTCTGGCCAAGTCAAAGCACCTATTGGTTTTGAGCATTATTTAATGAAGTTTGATGGTGTTAGCGAACACAATGAAAATGAAGAAACCTTTGGCGACCCTTTGGGTTATGGCACAATGGAATATGTTTATTATCTGATGGCAAAATCCTGCGGCATTGATATGCAAGAGTGCCATTTATTGGATAAGGGTTCAAGGCAACATTTCATCACCAAACGATTCGACCGTGAAGGCAATGATAAAATCCATATCCAAACCTTAACGGCGATGGATCATGTGGATTACAATACGCCAGGCAGTTATTCTTATGAAGAACTTTTTGGCGTAGCAAGACAGTTGCGATTGCCATTGCACGATGCCAAACAACTTTTTTTACGCATGGTTTTTAATCACATTGCTAGAAACAATGACGACCATTCTAAAAACTTTTCATTTATCTACAAACACAATAAATGGCGGTTATCACCCGCTTATGATATGGCATATTGCTACAAACCCAATAACTCATGGGTCGAGCGTCACTGGATGTCAGCCAATGGCAAACGCATTGACCATCGCCGAGCAGATTTAATCGCTGTGGGTGCTAATGTCACCAAATTACCCCATTCACTGATGCATGAAATGATTGATAATGTACTGGATTCAGTGGCTCAATGGAGCCAACTTGCCAAAGTTCATGCCGTCCCAAAACAACTAAGGCGAGAAATTAATCGAAATTTACCGCTTAAGGATTTTAGAAAACAGGTGCTATCTGAATAAGTTTTAATTCTTTTAGGACAAATATTTATTTAACTCGCACATTTCTTATAAATCATGAATCAGCATAAGAGTACTTGTTTTGAGAACGAAGGGTCGCACACAGCACACAGATAAGCCCACTACAATAGAACTCCCTTTCACCACTGCTTGCCTTGATACAATTCAACCATAAAAAAAGCAGATATTAAATATCTGCTTTTTTACTTTTACAAAAACCCTTTTATATGGCTTTAGAAGCTTGTCAATTTGTTGTTTTAAAATATGAGTTTGCAAGTGCAAATAAACATTTTTAAACGACAAAGAGGCATACTTCCCAGCCAATTTGTTATCTTTTCGAGAACTGTTTTGCGCGTCTGGCTTTGCGTAGACCCACTTTCTTACGTTCCACTTTACGGGCATCACGTGTTAAGAAACCTTCTGCTCTTAATGGTTTTCTTAGCTCTTCGTCACTTTCTAATAAAGCACGAGAGATGCCTAAACGGATTGCACCAGCTTGTCCAGTGTTGCCACCGCCAGCTACCGTACATTTCAAATCCCATTGTCCAACCATGTCTAATTTTTCAAAAGGTTGTACAACAATCATTCTTGAAGTATTTCTGCCAAAATAATCTTCAATGGTTTTGCCATTGATTGAAATTTTGCCTGAACCAGGAGTTAAAAATACACGAGCTGTAGAAGATTTACGTCTTCCTGTTCCATAATATTGTTGAGTTGCCATGATTATTTCCTACCTAATTCTAAAGTTATTGGTTGTTGTGCTTCATGTGGATGTTGGTCACCAGCATAAACTTTAAGCTTGCGGTACATGGTGCGTCCCAATGAATTTTTAGGCAACATGCCTCTAACTGCTGATTCAATAACAACTTCAGGATGTTTTTGTAATTGCTTTTCTAAAGTGATTGATTTCAAGTTGCCGATATAGCCAGTATGCTTGTAATAAATTTTGTCTTTCATTTTATTACCGGTTACTGCTATTTTTTCAGCATTGATGACCACTATATAGTCTCCAGTATCAACATGAGGGGTGTATTCAGGCTTGTGTTTGCCACGCAAACGTTTTGCGATTTCAGTCGCCATACGGCCTAAAATCAAGTCTTGCGCATCGATGATAAACCATTCACGTTTAATTTCATCGGCTTTTGCACTAAAAGTTTTCATTATAATTATGCTCCTATAGCATTGTTCAACGTAGTTCAACTAAATTCCTTGCTTAGAATTCTGATTGACTACTTATTTATATTACTAGTTTCAACTTAAATCTGTCAGTGGTTTATTGTGAATAAAACTTCGTACAAAATTTAAGAGCGTGGATATTAAGCAAAAGCATGAGTTGATGCAACTATTTGTTAGTTTTATTGGCAAAAAAGGGTGTTTAAGTCCAATTATTCAAAATAATAGGTATAAAAGCTTTCTAACCTTAAACCCCTCCTTATTTGTCGAATATTAAATTTGGGTAGTACAAATCTGTTGACCCCATCATTGCTTGTTTTTCTTGATCGCGATTAGCTTTGAATCTACCAAACTCCATGATAGCATACCAGCGATCATGCTAAAAAAAATGATTACTGGTTGTATCGAAAGAAAGCCCAACGAAGTTATAATTGGCCCTGGGCAATAAGCTATCAGCCCCCAGCCTATACCGAACAAAATTGCTCCAAAAATCAATTTTCTATCAATCTTGCTGTTGGTTGGTATATGGAACTCTTTATCTAGCACGGGTTTTCTGCCTTTTAAAGCCATTCGATAACCTATTGAAACGACAATTAAGGCAGAGGCCATGACCAGCAAAAGGCTTGGATCCCAGCTTCCTGATGCAACATCTAGAAAACCCATGATTTCCCGTGGATCAAGCATTTGTGAAATAGACAGTCCAAAACCAAAAATCAACCCTGCGAGCAGAACAATTAAGTTTTTAATCATAATACCGTTCCTAGAACATGATTGTTAAGATAGACTGTGGCTATAGCAGAACTCATAAATACCAGTGTTGCGATAATTGAACGTTTTGACAAACGAGCGATACCAAAAATGCCATGACCACTAGTGCAGCCATTGCCCATTCGGGTACCAAAGCCTACTAAAAATCCGCCTGTTATTAATACTGCGGTGGGAAGTATGGGTATTCCAGAATACTTGTCAGGGTTCAATGCATGATAGATAAACCCTGATAATACCATGCCCGCAAGAAAAAAGAGGCGCCAGATTTTTTCATCTTCATTGCGACTAAGTACGCGACCAATTAAACCGCTGATACCAGCAATTCTTCCAGTAAACCAGAAGACTAAAACCAGTGCAATACCAATCATCGCACCTCCCAAGATGGCATAGACAGGTGCATAGATATACATATTTTAATCTCTATAAAAGTAGGTTAATATTACCTTAAATTCGCAGCATTACATAATAATTATTCATAAAATTGTGTTTTTTAAGGAGAAAGTTATAAATTTAGCACTGAAACACCTAATTTATGATTTATCATAAATTAGGCTTGAAAATTATCAATTAATAGAGGTTGTCCCCTTAAACTCTATACAAACTGCTTTTGTGCTTGAACCTGATTTTCTATTTCGGCAACCAGTTCAGCAGGCAATTGTAAGCGAGCCGCCAGCATAGCAAGATAGGCTTTTTCAGCCACAGTATCCACTTCCACTGCAAGCAATGAAGCAACATAAATTTCGGCAGCAACCTCAGGACTCTTAGCACTGTTTACAATTGCATCAATATCCACAGGTTGCCCCATTTCGCGTACCAATATAGCTTGACTTTCACTATCTAATCCCAGTTCTTCAATCTTTTGAAATATTGCCTGACTTTCTTGAGCATCTAACCGACCATCGGCACGAGCAACCGCAATCATGGCGCGTACTAAAATTAAACCAAGTGCATCATTGGCTGCTTGGTCGCTCTCCTCAGGCAGAAAGGCAGAACCTACAGGTGCAGCCATTAGAGGCCCAGGTATTGCCTCTACTTGCTGCGGGACTGGTTGCAGAATTGGCTGCGGAATTGATTGTACAACCGAATGATCTGTTTGATGGGTTACGGCTGGACTAACGTGGTTTTGTTGGCTTTCCTGTGGCGCTGTTTGTGCACCGGCTTTATTGTCGCCATAGCGTTTATACGCGGTATAGGCAAGCGCACCAACTGCGGCAATACCGCCCACTTTGAGTGCTTTTTTACCCATCTTGCGACCAGATTTAGTGGCTATCATGCTAGTAGCAAGTCCGCCTGCCATTCCTCCAGCAAAACCGCTGCCGAGAAAAGATCCTAAAAGTTTTTTTACATCTGCCATTTTATGACTCCATAGTTATGTTAATGTTATTGAGGTATATTCATAACTCATTGATTAATTATTTCAGCGCGTCTTCAAATTCTTTAAGCGTTGAAACAAATTTTATATTGGTTACTTTTTTATGATCCAAAGTGACGATTTTAATCGCTTCTTTTTTGGAATCGTAGCGAAACCTCTTTGCTGTTTCTTCTTCGTATATCAACAGTACAGGGTAACTGCTTTTTTGTAAATCAGGTAGAATGAAAGCATTTCTAATAAAGACTGGCGCAGTACTGATGTCCGCGATATAGAGTGCTGATTGATTGTTCAGATAACCTTTTTTCTCCTGCTTCAAGAAGTCTTTCATAATGTGCGAAGCATCTTTTGCAAAGGTTAATATTAGTTTTCTTGTATCATTGCCCAATACATGTGTTTTACCATGTTGGTCAGGAAGAGTAAAGTCCAGTGTTGAACCCACAGTAAATACAGCAGGCACCTTAGCGGAGTATTGACTGCCATCGTAATGATCTTTTGAGTTGAGAACATAAAATGTGCCTCCAGCTAAGAGAAGAGCAATAATTAATAAAATTATTATTTTTTTAATCATGATTTTTACCTTAAATATTTAAAAGTTGGTTTTATTACTTTCATGCAGGTATTTTATACTTTTCCCAGCCTTTTGAAAAGTCGAATAATCTACGTGCAAGATTCAGTTTATACGAACTGTCTTAGTCTACCCTTGAACAATTTTAAAGATTAAACCAACAATGTTCAACTATACGGGAATGCAGCGAATTCTTGAGTCTCATTGTTGTGTATTTCATTTGTCATTTTAAATCTCCTGATAATTATTTAAATCAAATTATTT
>CAZLZZ010000070.1:0-15352 GCA_964564165.1 uncultured Alcanivoracaceae bacterium
AAAAGCTCAAGGTGGTATTGCTCACTGTGTAACCAATACTCACATCCGTTTTTTTTTGTGCCTTATAAATGATTCTTTTTTAAGTACTGAGATTGAAAATTTAATCCGGAGAGTAAAAAACTCGTTTTTTGTGCTCTAGATTGCGTTAGAAATCGTTCAGGTCAATTCAAATAAAATACGGATTTATGTATTATAAGTGAGTGATTTTTTAGGATTGAGATGGCTTAAGTTTTGTCGTGGTTTTTATGGTTTAGATTGCATCAGAAGTTTTATTCGTATCATCCCTGACACTTACCCTCATTCATGAGGGCTTACGTGAAAATATTTTCCAGAAATATTTTTCAAGGTCAGTGCTTTAAAAGATGAGTTTGTGCCTTATAAATGATTCTTTTTTAAGTACTGAGATTGAAAATTTAATCCGGAGAGTAAAAAACTCGTTTTTTGTGCTCTAGATTGCGTTAGAAATCGTTCAGGTCAATTCAAATAAAATACGGATTTATGTATTATAAGTGAGTGATTTTTTAGGATTGAGATGGCTTAAGTTTTGTCGTGGTTTTTATGGTTTAGATTGCATCAGAAGTTTTCAAGGTCATTCTAAATAAAATACGAGTTTATGTATTATAAGTGAGTGATTTTTTTAGGATGAGATTGGAAACTTATGGTGTGATATCAACCATAAAAAAATGGTGGGCCGTGAAGGATTCGAACCTTCGACCAATGGATTAAAAGTCCACTGCTCTACCAACTGAGCTAACGGCCCCTAGATAACCTAGAGATAATTCTTAAAGAATTATATTAGAAACTTGTGACATTCACAAGAGGATGCGAATTTTAGGGTAAGTTAGTACTGATAACAAGTATTTTTTATAATATTTATCAGTTATTTTAAAATTATTTCATCTCCACATGAAATCCTTTGTTTATTGATGCTTCCTGTGTTTTTAAATATTAAATTTTGACCAAATTTAATCTTTTTGTCTTGTTTTCTGTACTTGTTTAATACTGACAACATTTTTACTTGGTCTTGTTTGCCTGTTTCTTGATTGATGCTTGGAATAATGCACCGTGAGCATTTTTTAACGGCTTTATATTCTACATCATTAATTGATATGTTTTGCCAGTCATCTTCTGCATGAGCATTGATTCCAGAGACAATTATATTTGCCCGAAAACGGTTGATGTGAACGGGGGTTTTTAATCTGGAATTTAAACCATCCAGGCTGGCTTGTGAAATGACCAAAAGGGGATAGGCATCAGCAAAATTAACATTTTGACCTTGAGGTGCGAAATCTAAGTCTACTTGCCTCTGTACGGCATCACCCATATACACCAGTTGACAGTTTTGTTCTAAAACATCTGTGAGCCACTTGTCAACTTGCTTTGATACGTGTGTGGCTTGAAAAGTGTCTTTCCATACGGTTACTGTCTTATCCTTTGAATGGTTAGTAAGATTAACTACACTGGGAACTTTTATTGTTGAGCCATCACATGATAACAATAAACCACCATCAACTATGGCGGTCTTTATAGTGGCCATTTTTGCCAGTTCTCTTTGGCTGATAAATTTCCCAGCTTCATCCGCTATCATCCACCGGCGATCATATTGCAACCCGATTGGGCTCAGCTTTGACGTGCTTAATTTAATACCTGCTAGAGATTTAACTGGATAAATATACAGTTCAGAAATAGTTATCATTGGTAGTGTGTTGGATCCTTGGTGTGAGCTTCTTTAAAGCCCAGTTTTCGATAATAACAGGAATCGCATTCACCACAGGCTAGGCCTGATTCATCTGCATTGTAACAAGACACGGTGATTGAGTAATCAACTCCGACATTGTGGCCCAGTTTGATTATGTCTGATTTGGTTAAATCAATTAATGGGGTATGAATGGTGAATTTTTGTCCTTCTATTTGTGCTTTGGTGGCTAGGTTTGCCATTTTTTCGAAACTGGCTATAAATTCTGGACGACAATCTGGATAACCGGAATAATCCACCGCATTGACTCCAATAAACATATCATTGGCTCCGACTGTTTCTGCATAACCCAGGGCAATGCTTAAAAACATGGTGTTTCTGGCTGGCACATAAGTGATGGGAATTTCGTCGGTTTGTACCTTTTCATGGTCAGGAACATCAATGTCTGCCGTCAGCGCGGAGCCACCAATGGCACGCAAGTCAATCTTGATGACTTTGTGTTGTTTGGCATTAAAATATTCAGAAACCTTTTGTGCTGCCAACAGTTCTGATCGATGGCGTTGGCCATAGTCAATCGCCAAAGTATAACAGTCATAGCCTTGGTCTTTAGCAAACGCCAAACAAGTGGTTGAGTCCAGTCCTCCTGATAACAGGACTACGCAGTTTTTTTTCATGGTCATCTTCCTTGTGCGTCATTCCAAAGTATTTTGTGTAATTGTAATTGCAGGCGAACCATCAATTTATCATCCAATATCCACTGTGCTAGATCCGCAGGATTAATCTCTTGGGCAACTGGGGACAGCAATATTTCGCATTTGTCTGTTAAATTATAGCGTTTGATTATATCTTGACACCAGTGATAATCGGTTCGATCTTT
Organism: uncultured Alcanivoracaceae bacterium; assembly: GCA_964564165.1. Lineage (GTDB taxonomy): Bacteria > Pseudomonadota > Gammaproteobacteria > Xanthomonadales > Marinicellaceae > NORP309. The sequence continues at coordinate 2,574 of CAZLZZ010000070.1, forward strand.
AATAACGAACTTGATTTGATCTTTGGCATCTAAAAAGCTGATGTTTTCATAGATGTTTTTTTGCTCTTCTCCTGAACCAGGTGCTTTTAAGTCCATAATGGTGACTACCTTGTCATTGACATTGGCGATTGATACAGCGCCTGATGTTTCTAAGGAAACATTAAAGCCATTGCCAATCAATTTATCCAGCAGCAACAAGCACCTTTTTTGTGCCAAGGGCTCACCACCAGTTACACAAATATAGGGCGTGCCAAATGCTTTTGCCTTTTCAATGATTGTATCAATTTCCATCCATTGGCCGCCTGAAAATGCATATTCGGTGTCGCACCAGGTACACCTTAATGGGCAGCCTGTTAAGCGGATAAACACCGTAGGTAAACCCACAAAAGTAGATTCGCCTTGGATTGAATAAAATATTTCAGAAATTATTAATGACTTATCTTTCATCTGGTTTTATATTTCTAGTTATCTCGATGCAGTTGTAGCAATCGGTTTTTCGCTAAACGGGCTATGCTGGACTCTGGATATGTATCAATGACTTTTTGTAAATTTTCCTCGGCTTTAACTAAGTCGTCCATTTCAAAATAACTGTAGCCAATTTTTAACCAAGAATCTGGTGCTTTATCGCTGGTAGTAAAACGATTAGTCAAAGTCTGAAAGGCCGCTAAAGCTTGAGGATATTGACGCTTAACATAATAGGACTCACCCAACCAATAATAGGAGTTGTCGGTTAATTCATTGTTCGGATATTTTTCAACAAAATCTTCAAAGGCCCTGGCTGATACCAAAAAACGGCCTGCTCTTAGGTGTGCAAAGGCAATGTCGTATTCATCTTGATAGGAAGATAGTTTTGGCTCTTGAGTATCAATGACAGTTGTATCGACATCGGTTTTACCATAATTCTCATTCACTTCAACCGTTAAAGGTGCTTGCGGTGTATTATTGGTTTTGCCGCTTTGCGAAAGCTTACGACTGTAACCTTGTGACTTTGATTCAATTTCTGTTAAACGCGAATCTAAATCTATGTATAATAGTTTTTGTTTTTCTTTTAGATTTTTAATTTCATGTTTTTGTTCTTCTATTACGCCTTTTAGCTCTGCTATTTGTTGTTGTAACACTTGATTTTGTATAACAATGTCAGCAGAACTGTTGCGGTTTTTTGGCTGTTGTTCTACCAATTTTTCTAGGTTCGCCAATCTTTGTTGTATCGAAAGTTCTCTAGCACTAGCAGAAGTTGACAAAACACCAATCAAAACAAGCACTAATACAAACTTTAAAGCGATAATAGACAATAGTTTTTTCTTCATAATATTTACCTAATAAATTCGATTTGGGCAATAGCATAAAAAACCCGACAATTTGTCGGGCTTTTACAATCCATTACATTAATACATTAAACGTATTAAAAATAAGACATTTTATACGGCGTTAAGTTCGTGAATTACTTTGCGGTATAAACAATTCTTACCCTTCTGTTTTGCGACCAACAAGAGTTATCATTACACAATGCAACGGGTTTTTCTTCGCCAAAGCTAACGACAGAAATCTGACCAGCAGACGCACCTTGCGCACGCATTAAATTGGCCACGGATTTTCCACGTTTTTCACCCAATGCTAAATTGTACTCAGGAGTACCACGTTCATCGGCATGTCCTTCAAGAACCATTTTGGCAGAAGGGTTTTCACTTAAATAACGGGCGTGAATAGCAATTACTTGACGGTAATCACTTTCAACAGTTGCTTGGTCATAAGAGAACCAAATAACACGTTGTGACAATAAACTTTCAGTATTAGTTAAATCGTTTGGATCGCAACAGATATCATAAAATGTTTTGCCGTTATATTCAAACGTTGTTGCTGGATCAACGGGTGTTGTATCGACAACAACTGGAACGGGTTTTTGTTCAGGTGTATCAGCTGGTGGGGCTTTCTTTTTGCCACAGGCGACCATTAAAGAGCTAAGCAGTACTAAAACAGCCAATTTGTTTATTATTTTCATTATTGTTTTCTCCAAGGAGTGATTTATACAGTTTCAGCGATATAGTTTACAGCAGAACATTGTGGTAAGAAAAGGGTTTGTCCTTTTTTCTTGATAAACTCACAAAAAAGGGCCAACTTCCGATATAAAGCTGACCCTTTTGGTTTGTTGATTTAAATTGTGTCTCTTTTTGGACAAACTCTTAGTACTTATAATCTATATCAATTTCAAACCCTCGATCTGTAAAATCGATACTTCCTGATTGAGATGTCCACCAGATTAAATCATTCATCATTAATTTTTGCATGGCAAACTGTTTTTTCATTTCAGCAGGAAGCTTATCAGACATATCACTAATTCCTTCAAATATATTCTTATAAAGTTCTGCCTCAACTCTGAAGGTCAATAAATTTGATGAGCCTTTTTGTGCAACGTCCTGTGTTAAATCAACATCTGTGCCTTCACCTAAAGATAGACCGATGGTTTCAGAACCCATCGCCATAAATACAAAATCAAGATTAACCGGCATTTGTGATCCTGAGGCAGGAATCAAACTAGATACATTTACCGCCTCACCGCCAGCGACTAATCCTAATTTTTGAAGGTCTGGCATCATCATCTCTGCCATGCCTTTTAAAGCTTCAGGGTTATCAACCGCGAACAAAATTTTGGCTTTTAAATTTTTAACCATTTCGCTTGGGTCTGTTTTACTTAAATCCAAGTCCAATTCATCAATCACAATATTCACACCTTTGAAATTGCCGACAAATGGTGGCAATGGCTGATTAAGCTTTTCTTTAATCGTGCTGGCTTTTTCATTCATGTTGGTCAATATTTCACATTTATAAGGCGTTGTTTCAACTTGTGTAATAAACTCAAGAGCCAAGGTTTTTGCCGCAGCTATATCGACACTGATACCATAAGACATGGCAGGACTTCCAGATACAGCTGGAACCCGACCTGTTAGAGCGGCCAATTTGCTGCCCAAGCCATCAGCCATTTCAATAATCATGTGCGAATTCATGTTGTTGTCATCAAGCACCGTACTGCCACTTACCAATCTTGGGAACTTATCAAACATCTGCAATATTTCTGTTTTACAATCGACTGAAAGGACGTTGTCTTGTACTTTCATCATGTCTAACATGGGAGAGTTGTGTTTAGACGGGTTAACAAAATAATCGGCAATTTGACGAAAATCAATCCAAATCAAACTGTTGCTCATATAATTATATTTGCTTAATGTATTCTGATAGTTATTTGATTGCACCAAAGACTTAGCTGGCTTATTTAGACCAAACAAACTGGGCATTAAGTTATCTACTTCTCTTGTCGGTGCAAAGCTAGCAACTAACGCATTGCCTTTTAGTGACACTATTGCCTGAAATTCTTTATCGCCTACTTGATATACCGTCCCACCATCAACTTTTTTCTTGGTTGCTGTATCGGCTTTTTTCTCATTGGCTTTTGCCATTAGTTCATCTAACACTTCTTCCATGGCATGGGTTTTTGCAAGATTTAATCGAACAACTGGAAATAAATTCACCGCATAAACGGCAACTTCTGTTTCACCCATGGTAAAACCCAGTTTATTAAATCCCTCTTCTGAAAACCATTTGTCTATGAAAGTATCGATTTCTTCAATTTTAGCATCTGGATTGGCTTTGGTTATAGAGCCTTTGTAACTTTCTAGAAAACTCGTTTTAAATATTTCACCAACACTGCTAAATATCTGGCCCATTTTGTCTGTTAGCTTTTGTGGAATAGGATGCTTTGGATCATTCACATAATAAAACAATATCGGCGTATCGGCAGGAATATAGCTCAATAGCCCCGATGGTTGTATGGCCGATGTAACTGCTTCTGCGATTGTTTTAGTTGTTGAATTGACATCTGTTGTATCATCGCCTTTGTCATCACCACAAGATACCAGTGTTAATGACAAACTCAGTGCCATGGCTATTAATAATTTATTTTTTTTCATAGTATTTCTCTTAAATTTTTATAATTTTTAAACAAACCGATTTTGAAAATATTTAATCGACTTTTTCTATTTTTAGTGTTGTTCCGTTAATATCTACAACCTTAACTTTTGCCCCCTCTGGCAAGTCTTCACCTGCTACTTTCCAAGTACTGTCGTTGACGTTGATTTTACCAACCCCGTTGACTATGGCTTGTGATAAATTGAAGGTGCGGCCTATGTGTTGATGCCCGCGGCGATTTAAATGCGGCATAGCATCAACTTCGGGGTTGTTTTTTGCATAGTAATACCAGGCAAAAATAGACGCCAAAGACAAGATGAAAAAAGTGATTATTTGTAGTTCCCAACCTATCCCAAACACCAACTGAACCAATGCAGTAGCTGCAGCGGCAAAGCCAACCCACAACAAAAAATAAGTCCCAATCATCGTTTCTATCACAATCAGAATTACGGCTACTGTCAACCAGTGCCAAGGTGTTAAAATTTCAAACCATTCCATCATTGACTCCTAAGATTTTTCATCTTTCATGATGTCTTTAGCGATTTCAGTGATGCCCGCAAGTGATCCAATAATACCTGTGGCCTCCATCGGCAATATCATGGTTTTGGTATTGGGTGAATCGGCAAACTTGCCAAATGCTTCCAAATATTTGATTGCGACAAAGTAATTCACAGCTTGTATGTTACCTGCGTCAATCGCTTTTGATACCATGTGTGTTGCTTTGGCTTCTGCTTCTGCCAATCTTTCTCTGGCCTCAGCGTCGCGAAATGCTGCTTCTTTGTTACCTTCTGCATCAAGAACTACGGCTCTCTTTTCGCCTTCGGCTTTCAAAATTGCCGCTTGACGTTTGCCTTCTGCTTCCAAAATGTCTGCGCGTTTTTCACGTTCTGCTTTCATTTGTCTTGCCATTGACTGTACCAAATCATGTGGAGGCTTGATGTCTTTGATCTCAATCCGAGTGACCTTAATGCCCCAAGGCGAAGTAGCTTCATCAACAACTGACAGCAAACGTTGGTTAATTTGATCACGCTTGGATAAAGATTCGTCCAAGTCTAAACCACCCAATACAGTACGGATATTGGTCATGGTTAAATTCAATACAGCGTATTCAAGATTATTGACTTCATAAGCAGCTTGTGGCGCGTTCAATACTTGATAAAAAACCACACCGTCAACAGTTACTACTGCATTGTCTTTGGTGATAACTTCTTGTGATGGCACGTTTAATACTTGTTCCATCATATTGATTTTGCGACCGATGGTTTCTATCCATGGTACTTTCATACCTAGACCTGGGTCGAATGTTCTTTGGTATTTGCCAAATTTTTCAACGGTAAATTGATAGCCTTGCGGCACAAAACTAAAAGTATTCTTAATAGTTAAAATGGCCAAAATAGCTAAAATTAAGTAAAATATATTTTCCGGATTGTCTAACATGGTGTTTCCTCCTAAGTGATTAGTTTAACTTTGGGTCACATTGTATTGTTTTCAACTGCATTCGTCATGTGCCAAAAGTACATTTTTAGAATTCAATTATTTTTTTCAATGCTGCTGGATAGGGAAGATTGCGAATATTTTCAATATCTTGCCATTGCCCTTGTGCGAACTGAATTGAATCCATCGAGCTAAATTGAACAACTGTAACCTTGATGGTTAGTTTTCTGTGAGTCAATATATGCTGCACAGAAAAACTATCTATTATTTTACCATGTTGTGCAGAAATTGTGTTTAATAATTCTGTATTTGATGGAAATATAGGCAAAAACCACAAGCCAGGCCATATACTTTTGTGGTCTCTTTTCTGTAAAAATACCTGTTTGCTGTTCTTTGTCAGTAGGATTCCCAATAGTACGTGTAAGGTTTTTTCCTGTTGTCTAATTTTTTTATTTTTCTGTGGGTAAAGTATGATTTTATTGGTGTTAAAGGCCTTGCACTCGTTAATGAAAGGGCATTGTTGACAATCCGGCTTGCTCCTTTTGCACACCAACGACCCCAAATCCATTAATGCTTGGTTGTACTTTCTGGCATTCTTTTTTGGCATCAAATTTTCAACTTTTAGCCAAAGTCTTTTTATTAATTTAGATGGCTTATCTGCATCAATGGTAAAAACACGGCTTACGACCCTTTTAACGTTGCCATCTAATATGGGAAAAGGCAAATCTTGTGACAAAGAAAGAATAGCACCAGCAGTTGTGCGACCAATTCCTGGCAGTGCCATTAATTCATTTAATAGATTAGGCAAAGCGCCGTTGTTGTTATCCGCACAAATTTGTGCCGTTTTGTGGATATTTCTGGCACGGTTGTAATAACCCAGGCCCGACCAATAAGCTAACACATCGTCTAAATCGGCTTTTGCCAAACAGTTAAGTGTTGGAAAACGGTCGATAAATTTTTTGAAATAATCAATAACGCTAATGACCTGGGTTTGTTGCAACATGATTTCTGAAATCCAAACACAATAAGAATCTGCAACCTGCCAAGGCAAATCCTTTCTTCCATACTTGTCATACCAATCAATTAACTTGGTTTGAAAATCAACTGTTTTCATTCAGCCTACGTATTTAATGTTTGATAAATAATTGCCGAACAATCCAAGCAGGGCCGATTAACAAAAACTGTAAATCCTTAAAAAAAGAAGGTTTCTTGCCTTCAATCTTATGGCCGATGAATTGAAATATCCAAGCGATAACAAACAGCACCAAGGCGATGTAAAGTAATGGCAAGCCCTGAGTTTCGAGAAAATCATTCAAGACCAAGCACAATAGGCTGATAACAATCATTGCAGTGGCCAGTTTAATATCTTTGCTAAGGTAATAAATACTGATTAATACAGTTGTCACCACTGCTAAATTTTCTACATAGGGCAACTTAACAACCCACAACATGGCAGTAATAGTCCAAAAAATAATCGGCACAGCAAAATAATGAATCAATTTATTGGTTCTGTTTTGATGACTGCTGGCGTATTCGTCTAATAATTCGTTGATGGATTGGCTCATGTTAAATTCTCTCCTGTTATTAATTGATAGGCTTCGTGGTATTTTGCTGCAGTGGCTGCAATGATTTTTTCGGGAACCTTGGGTCCAGGTGCCGTTTTATCCCAGTCAAGGGTCTCTAGATAGTCTCGAACAAATTGCTTGTCATAACTTTCTGGGCTTATACCCACTTGGTATTTTTCTTTATTCCAGAAACGAGATGAGTCAGGTGTTAAAACTTCATCCATCAATACCAAATTGTTTGATTCGTCTAAACCAAACTCAAATTTTGTATCAGCAATAATAATGCCGCGTTCATTTGCATGCTCGGCAGCCATTTGGTAAAGTTTTAATGAAACTTCTTTGACTTGGTTCGCCAGATTTCCACCAATTAGCTTTGTGATTTTATCGAATGAAATATTTTCATCATGATCACCCACACTGGCTTTTGATGATGGTGTGAAAATAGGTTTGGCTAATTTTTCTGCTTGTTGTAAATTTTTAGGCAAATCAATACCACAAATCTGCCCTGAATGTTGATAATCTTTCCAGCCAGAACCAATAATATAGCCTCGAACAATCGCCTCAACGGGCAAAGGTTTTAATTTTTTAACCACCACTGCGCGAGCACACAATTCATCATCGGCACCAGCTATGACTTCTTGCACTGGCGTAGCAGTTAAGTGATTTGCAATAATAGGGCTAGATTTGTCGAACCAAAAATTGGATATCTGAGTTAACAACTGACCTTTTTGTGGAATAATATCTGGCAATACCACATCAAAAGCACTCAAACGGTCACTGGCAACCATTAATAAGGTGTTATCATCAATTTGATAGATATCTCGAACTTTTCCTTTATGAATAAGAGGTAATTTAATCATGTGTCGTGTAGAATACAGCATTTCTAAAAACGCATATTTTAACATTTAAACGATGATAATAGTAGGTTCATTAATTGGCTCAATCCTCGGGTTTAAGTTTGGAGGGTTCTTTGGCATGGTATTTGGTGCGATTTTGGGCGCACAGGCACAAACATGGATAGCAGTAAATTTATTGGGTAAGCCCAGCCGTAAGGCGCAAATACAATCCGCTTATTTTGAAGCCTTGTTCATTACAATGGGCAAGTTGGCAAAAGCAGATGGCATCATTACCAAAAATGAAATTCGCAAATGCGAAGCCATCATGAATCACATGCAACTAGATACACAAAGACGCAAAAGTGCTATCAAACTGTTTAATCTTGGCAAGCAAGATAATCTAGATGTTGATTTGTACTTGAATAAATTCATGAAAGCTTCTTACGGTGCCTATTCAGTGAAACAGGTCTTTATGGAAATGTTGATTGAAGTAGCATCTGCTGAAAATCAAATCAATCAAGCTGAAATGAATTTCATGTATTCTATTGCCGATAAAATCAAGTTTCCTAGACAAATATTTGTAACCTTGGTACGAATGCGTGGGTTTAATATCGATGGTCAAAGCAGTGGACGCAGGCAACAGCACTCCCAATACCATTCTTCAAGAAACCAACAACAGTGGCAACGCTCTAGCACAACCAACCCTTATCAAACATTAGGAGTGGCAAAAACTGATAACAAAGCCGTCATTCGTAAAGCCTATAAAAAGCTCATGAGCATCAATCACCCTGACAAGCTTATCGCAAAAGGGCTGCCACCGGATATGGTTGAAGTCGCCAAAAAGAAAACCCAGACCATTCAGGCTGCTTGGGAAGAAGTAAAAGATTTGCGTGGTTTTTAAAGGAATCTTGACAAATTTCCCCTATTAATAAATACTAATACTTCATCAAAAACTTGAGTATTTTATGTCGCAATTTATTATTTCCCCTTCTATCTTATCTGCTGATTTTGCTCGGTTGGGCGAAGACACTCAAGCAGTATTGGATGCGGGAGCAGATTGGGTACATTTTGATGTAATGGACAATCATTATGTGCCAAACTTAACCATTGGTCCAATGGTCTGTGATGCATTAAGAAATTATGGCATTACTGCCCCGATTGACGTACATTTAATGGTCAAGCCTGTGGATAGCATTATTCCCGATTTTGCCAAAGCGGGTGCCAGCATGATTACTTTTCACCCAGAAGCATCCGAACACGTCGATAGAACATTAGGGTTAATCAAAGAATCGGGCTGTCAAGCGGGATTGGTATTGAACCCTGCAACACCTTTGTACCTACTAGAACACGTCATGGACAAGCTGGATATGGTATTGTTGATGTCAGTGAATCCAGGGTTTGGTGGTCAAAGTTTTATTCCGGAAACACTAAATAAAATACGGGCTGTGCGTGATCTAATCAATAAAAATGGCAGAGATATTCGCTTAGAGATAGATGGCGGGGTTAAAGTCAATAATATCCGCCAAATCATGCAAGCAGGAGCGGATACTTTTGTAGCGGGCTCGGCAATTTTTAATACCGAAGACTACAAAGCCACCATCGACGCGATGCGTAAAGAACTACAAAAACAATAAATTCATATTTTATTCATAATGATGTGTTAAAATACTCAACATTATGAATAGTCTATCCAAAATATTTGCTCTATTTGCTCTGTTTCTAGTCAGCACTTCACCATTGAACGCTGCTGATAAAAAGGGCAGTGTTAGTTTGGAACAAGCATCAGAGATGGTAAGGTTACAATCAAAAGGCAAGGTGCTGTCTGCAAGAACCACCAATTTTAATGGTGGGAAGACCCATAGAATTCAGGTGCTCACGCCTTCAGGCAGGGTAAAAATATTCCAAATTCCAAGTACTAAGAGGGTTTTTATAAATCCGCAAAAGCATGTTCCTCGTTACTCGAAGGACCGAACCAACTCACGCTCCAATCGCTCAAGCCATCCAAACAGAACAACTAATTCAACATCCAGGAGCCGTTCAAATAGATCCAGTGGAGACAAGAAACAAAAATGAAAATTTTACTGATCGAAGACGATGAGAACCTAAGGGAAGTTTTGGAAAAAAGGTTAAAAGAAGAAGGATTTGTTGTAGAAACTGCAGACAATGGAGAAGACGGGTTATATTTGGGCAGAGAATTTGAGTTTGATTTGGCAATTATTGATTTGGGCTTACCCAAGATTTCTGGCATGGAAGTCATACAAACCCTTAGAGATGAAGATATTTCTTACCCAATATTGGTATTGACCGCTCGTGGCTCTTGGCAAGACAAGGTTATGGGGCTGGATGCTGGTGCTGATGATTACTTGGTTAAACCTTTTCATTTCCCCGAACTTTTGGCCCGAGTCAATGCTTTGGTTCGTCGATCTGCGGGATTTTCGTCTCCAGAACTGGTCTGCGGATATATAACACTCAACACTTCTACTGGTGAAGTCAAATCCAATGGCAAGCTAACAGATCTAACCTCTTATGAGTACAAAGTTTTAGAGTATTTAATGTTACACCAAAATAAAGTGGTTTCTAAAAGTACATTAACCGAACATATTTATCATCAAGATTACGACCGTGACAGCAATGTCATCGAGGTCTTTGTTGGACGTTTGAGGCGCAAGCTTCAAGACGATTCAGTTAAACAAAAAGTCATCGAAACTCTGAGAGGTCGTGGTTACAGAATGCGACCCAATGAAGAAGAATAGTTCGGTTCTTAAACGGGTTTCACTGAAAAATCGTTTATTGACCATCGCTTCTTTGGCGTTAGTCATTGCTCTTGGGCTCATAGGTGTTGTTATGGATAGGGCATTTGAAGAAAAGACCATGAGCCTTGTTAAAGAGCGTCTTGAAGGTTATGTGTATGCTTTAATTTCCGTGGTGGAGCCATCGGAATTTAACCAGATAACCGTACATGAAATACTGCCTATTCCAAAATTGACTCAACCTGTATCAGGTATATACGCCCATGTTTTTAGCAAGGATTACAATTGGCAATCAACTTCTATGTTCGGGGTTGATTTACCAACACCTGAATGGTTGGAAAGTGGTGTAACAGATTTTGATGCACCGCTACATTATCAAGGTTCAAAATATTTCCGCATGACCAAGGGATTAATCTTTGAAACTGAAAATGGTGATATTCCATTTGTGGTCAGTGTTTCAGAAGATGCAAAAAATTATTTCCAGGAACTCGATGATTTCAAAGAAAAACTTTGGATGTGGTTGATTTTCACCAGCATTATTCTACTTAGCATTCAGGGCTTGATCATGAATTGGTCATTGAGGCCACTAAAAAGGCTGACTGAAAATTTGGCTGATTTAGAGAAAGGTAAAATTGAAAAAGTCAGCGATGATTATCCGCCAGAATTAGCAGGCTTAACCACCAATCTAAATCAATTGTTAATCAATGAACGTGGCAATTTAGAGAGACAAAGGAAAACTCTGGGGGATTTGGCCCACAGTTTGAAAACACCCTTGGCAATTATTCATTCAGAAATAGAAAACAAAGGCGAAACCAACAAAAGCTTAATAAGTGAACAAATCAACAACATGAATGATATTGTTGAATACCAGTTAAAAAGGGCAGCAGTAGCGGGTCACCGCACCTTTACTGTTGGTATTCCTGTTATTGACAAACTAGAACAAATTATAAGAACACTGAACAAGGTTAATCATAAGAAAAAAATAATTACCCACCTTCAAGTGGCTCCTGGAGCTGAATTTTTTGGGGAGCATGGCGATTTAATGGAGTTGCTGGGCAATTTATTAGAAAATGCCTATAAATGGTGCGATCAAAATATTTCCATTACCATCAAGATATTGACCTTGTTAAACAAAAAACGCACAGGTTTGATTATTGAAATTGCCGATGATGGGCCGGGTATAAACAAAAAAATACGTGAGTTACTATTGGCACGAGGAGTTAGAGATGACGAAAAAGTTAAAGGTCATGGCATTGGACTATCAATTGTCAATGATATTGTAGAATCCTACCAAGGAGAAATTAAAATTAAAAATCACGTCTTATTAAAAGGTGCTCATTTTGTTATTACTTTACCACCATAAATGATGAAAAAAAGTGTCTTAGATAATCTACAAACAAACCCATCGGGGTTAAAACAGGCAATTAAGCTCACTGAACTTGCGGCTTTAATTGGTTTTGATTGGCCCAATATTGATCCAGTATTTGATAAAATGCTTGAAGAAATATCCGAATTAAAAGAAGCCATTGGCACTCAAAGAAAAGACAGAATGCTAGATGAGTTGGGCGATGTGTTGTTTGTTTGTGCTAATTTAGCAAGGCACTTGGGCATTGATCCAGAACAAGCATTGAAGCACGCTAACAAAAAATTTGAGCAACGCTTTCGCCAAGTTGAATCAACGGCTAAACAAAAATTTCCACAACAAAATCAATTTGAATTGGAAACACTTGATAATATTTGGAATCAAGTTAAAATAATAGAATAACCTAATAATTTAATAACCTATAATTTTTGTAAGAAAAATATTGAATTGTGGTCATAGACACCACATATACAAAATCAATTGTATTTAGAAATTTTGGAGATAAAACAATGAATGAACATATTACCAACGCAACGGACGATAGTTTCGACTCAGACATCACTAGCAAGTTACCTGTCTTGGTTGATTACTGGGCAGAATGGTGTGGACCTTGCCGCATGATTGCCCCTATGATTGACGAAGTTGCAACAGAAATGCATGATCAAATTAAAGTTGTAAAAGTTGACACAGAGGCCTGTCGAAATACTGCGATTAAAATGGGTGTTCGTGGAATCCCTACTTTGATGGTATTTAAAGACGGTGAAGTGGTTGATCAGCATGTCGGCGCTTTATCCAAAGGACAATTACTTGAAATGCTAAACAAGCATACTGCTTAAATTTCCAACTGTTAAATTTTAGAAATTATGCGATG
>CAZLZZ010000071.1:0-15282 GCA_964564165.1 uncultured Alcanivoracaceae bacterium
AGCCCTTGATGTGCTAAATATTAGACAGGACTTATTAATTGCAGTACTAGGAACTTGCCGTTAATTTAACACAGGCAAGAAATACAGAAAGCGCCATTGATTTAACCAAAAACCATTAGGTAGATATAAAAAAGAGGGTTATTTCTGAACAAAAAGCCCTAAGAGACCTGATTACCAATGAAGACTCATATATAAAGCCGTTTAACCCTGATAACCAAGACCGTTTTGGTTGGGCGGTTGCGGTTTCTGGGGATACGGTTGTGGTCGGTGCTTATTATGAGGCCAGTAATACCAATGGTAGCAATACCAGTGACGGCAGTGACAACTCGGTAAATTCAGGTGCGGTCTATGTGTTTATACGCGATAACAACCAATGGATTCAACAAGCTTACATCAAGCCTTCACACATTGATTTTGAAATTGATTTTGGCAGATCACTGGATATTGATGGCAATACTTTGGTTATAGGATCTTCTGGAGATAATCGCGAAGTAACTGGTATCAACCCACCTGCTAGCAATAACAATTCAGGCCGTTCTGGAGCGGCTTATGTATTTACACGGACAGGAAGCGATTGGTCAGAACAAAAAATATTAAGAGATGTTTTTAGAAATGATGATGACAAATTTGGTTATTCTTGTGCTATTGATGGAGACAAGATAGTAATCGGTGCGCCTGAAGTCGATACTATGTTTGACCCAAATAGTGGCAGAATTATTTTTTATACACGCACAGGATCGAGCTGGGATAACGGGCAGGCCACTTCCTCCAACAATAGCGGTCAATTTGGTTTTGCCGTAGATATGCAAGGAGATTTAGTCATAGCTGGCGCGCACTTTCTTACCGATGGTGCCAGTGCGACGAGTTCTGGTGATGCTGCTATTGTTTATCAGTATGAATCAAATAGCTGGACTGAAAAACAACTTATTTCCGCATACAACCCTACCGAATTTGATTTTTTTGGCTATTCAGTAGGGATTTCAAACAACACTATTGTTGCTGGTGCTCCTCTTGAAGACAGCAATTCATCGGGTATTTACCCTGCAGATTTTGCAAGCGGTGCGAATAATGATGATGGCTCTCTAGGAGCTTGTCCGAGAATAGGAATCGTCATGAAGGAAAGCTGGATTTAGGGCGATTTTTGGCTTTTTTGAGGAGAATAGCTCCGCTATGTGACGAAAAACAGCTGAAAATGGCACAAATTCAGCTTTTCTGTAATAGATTTTCTATTCTCGGACAAGCTCCTAGTCGGTGCTGCTTATATTTATTATTACGATGATGTTATTTATGCTAATGGGTTTGAATAAGGAAACCTATTGATAAATAGTTTTTCTGATATTACATATTTTCCGCCTACGTTCATTGGAATGATAAAGACAAAAAAACAAAGCCACTGTAGAATTAAACAATGTAGTGGCGCGATTTATCGCGTCATTTTTTAACTTGTCATAAATCCTAAAATGCACGCGATAAATCGCGCACCTACAAGCTGGTGTTTAATTTAACTGAGCATAGATAAAAGCCCTGGCTTTTTTCCAGTCACGCATGACTGTACTTTTAGATAAACCCATGATTTCAGAGATTTGTACAAAAGAGTAGCCGCCATAAAAATGGCAAGTAACAATATCGGCAAGGCGAGGATTAAACTCTTGCAGGTTATTTAATGCTTCATCAATTTCCAATACTTCGTTGGCAGAAGCCATACGACTGTTGATTTCAATATTGTGTTCTTGGGTGTTTTGAGAGTTAGCATTGTCCATACGTTTTTGCGCACCCTCTTTTCGTGCTGCATCAACCAATATTTGGCGCATGGCTTGTGCGGCTATTCTGTAAAAATGTTTGCTGCCATTTACATTGAGCTGGTTATTCCGCTTGATTTTCATATAGGCTTCATGAACAAGAGAAGTGGTGTTTAAGTTTAGGTTTTTTTTGTGCTTGAATTTAACGTTACGTGCCAAAATTTTTAATTGATTGTAGACAATCGGCAAGATACTTTCCCATGTATCTTGGTCAATATCAACCTTATTTAATAATTCTGTAAGTTTAGATGGCTGCACGAAAATCCTGTTAATCTATAGATAGCTCATTATAATAACTTAAATGCAACCTATTGTGAATATGGACCCACTAAAAGTGTGAAGTAATTCAACTAATTTGAGAAGTTAATTTACAGTATAAAAATTATCATACCATTCATTTGGATTCGCCCTATTTAATAATTGTTCTTTAACAGTTTTAAACTTTTCTATAAATTCTTTTTTCCCCTGTTTAATTCGTGAAAATTCTAAAGCTGTCTTAACTTCCCAAGTTGAGACCCTCTCATCTTGAAGAGCACTATCATGTTTGGCTGCAAATGTAAGGTAATTTTCAGACAATGAATAGTTTCCTAATAATAGATGTACATACCCCAAACCTTGCATATCAAGGAAGGAAGATTGGTTGAATTTGCTATTAAACCTTCAACTGTACATATATAGTGCTTGACCGAAAAAGAATATTCTACTGCGGAAAAGCTGGATTTTGTCAAAATTCCTCCTTATCCTCGTCAAATAGCCAGCTATTCTCCTCAAATAATGAGAAATTATTGCCTAAAACCAGACTTTCCCTCGCTACGAATACTTTCTCGGTCAAGCACTATATAGTTGTTAAATTATGTAGAGACAAATATTAGACAGGACTTAATAATTGCAGTACTAGGTTAAAAAATTTGCGGATAACTGGCTATCGCATTTTTTACCTTGATGGTGTTTTACACAACATTTTACAAAAGCAGTTCGAAAAATAGTGAAATACAATCCAATAAATTCCTTAAAACTTATGGCTTAGAAAGATTTACGACAACAAAATTTATCTGATGCTACTTCACATCATTCTAAAGCATTGCAAGAACTAGGAGTTGGATTTTAATTAACTGAGTAAAATTCATCGTACCATGTATCTTGCGAGACCAGATCAAGTAATTGTTTTTTTGCATGATTAAATTTTTTGAGATTTTTAGAATTATCTGTTTTTAATTTAGTTAGCTCTAAACCAGTTTGTAATTTCCAATACAGCCAACCTTGGTTATGTTTCTCAATTTCATTTGTAGTTGTTTTATCTGCCATTTGATAATGTTTTAAGGCTAAGTCATAGTTTTTTTCGAACAAATAGATGTTGCCCAGGTTTATTAAACTCGACAACCGAATAGAAGCTTTTAATGGCGTTGTCTCATTGTCGTTATCAAGATATTCTTTAAGCTTCTTTTTTGAAAGAGCAACTTTTAAAATATTCCCTGATTTTAAATAAAAGGCAGCTTTATCATTGATAACAATCTTTATTATGTAATGGTTTGCGGGCAAAAGTTTACGCATAAATTCTAATATTTCATCAAATTTTAATTGCACTTGTTGGTATTGTTCCAATCCTACTAAAGCATTAGATTTATTAAGCAAGATACCATAATAATTTATATTTTTATTTTTATTGCTTTTATTGAATAAATCTTGAGCTTTGTTAAGGTTCGTTAGTGCTTTATTAAATTGCCCCATTCTAAGATAGTTCTTTGCCTGATTAGCCAAGCTAACGTAACTTTGTTTTGAATACATCTCAGATCTGTATTGAATCGATTTTATATAGTAGTCTTCCGCTTTTTGATATTGTCCAGACCTGCTATATAAATCTGCCTTGTTTGCCATGACAGCATTAAGATTGGGGTTATACTGTCCGTTGAGTGAACTCTT
This sequence comes from uncultured Alcanivoracaceae bacterium, assembly GCA_964564165.1. Classification (GTDB taxonomy): domain Bacteria; phylum Pseudomonadota; class Gammaproteobacteria; order Xanthomonadales; family Marinicellaceae; genus NORP309. Next base: position 3,720 of record CAZLZZ010000071.1, read on the forward strand.
AAAATGCGATTCTGCTTTATTTAAGTATTCTAAATCTTCATCATAAGTATTGGAGTTATAAAATTGCGCTTGTTTGTAATAGTTGATTTCGCCTAACAACGAATGCTTTTTATTATCATTATCGACAATTTTATTAACCATGATTTCCGCTTTAGCAAAATATTCAAAGGCCTTTATTTTGTTAAAATTGCTGCCTTTAGTACCATGTGTTCTAGCCAGATAGATATAAGCCAGTCCCATTTGGTTCGGTAGTACAGAATAACCTTTAACTTTGTTAATTGAATTTAGAATATAGTCTTTAGCTATGTTTTTATCATTTTCCAAAAGTAGCCCGTTAGCTATACGCATTGCATTTTGTAAATAGGCACTGGCATTGAGGCCCTCTGAAAGGTTTGCCGCATAATAATCAGTTGCTATTTGAGCAAAATCAGTGCTTTTTTGTCTTTGCCCTAATTCAGTATATAACAGTGAAATCTTGTTGGCTATTTCTGCTTTTACATAAGAATCTTCAAGCTTATGTATATTAAATTTTGCAATGCCTTTCTCAAACATTTCATGTGCTGGCATATTCAAAGAGCCACCCTGAACTGGAGAGGCTGCTTTTAGAATTTCACCAAAAAAATCTAACATGGCTTGGGATTTTTTTGCTTCTTTGTTTTTTAAAATCAATTGTGTATTGGCAATAATTAATCCTGATGTTATCCCTACAAATGCCACTACCAAAAAACTACTAGCCAGTTTGTTTCTAAGTAACAGCATCTTGGTTTTATAGAAAACACTGTCATTCATCGCTTTAATAGGACGATTCTCTAAATAATTTTCAATATCTGTTGCTAATTCTGAAACAGAATTGTATCTGCGACTTGGTTCAACATGCATGGCTTTGTTGATGATGGTGTACAAAGCTCCTTTCAAATTACTAACTGAATAAACCAATTTGTGCTCAGGCTGTATATCGGATAAATCAGCAAGTTTAGGTATGGCAATGGCTTTTATTTTTTCAGCTATAGCAAGACCTGCTAGATTAAAACGTTTGGAGTTGGTTAGCATTTCAAATAAAATTACACCCAGTGAATAAATGTCCGTAGCCGCTGTACACATCTCACCACTTAGTTGCTCAGGAGCGGCATAATCGGGTGTAAAAATTTGGGTTTGGGTTTGTTTGTTTTGGTTTTCATCAACAATCTTAGCAATACCAAAATCCAACAATTTAACTTGTTTTTGGTCATTGACTAAAATATTATCGGGTTTTAAATCACGATGAATGATTAATTTATTGTGAGCAAAAACCATCGCATCACAGATTTGCAAAAACAACTTTAAACGTTTTTTTATTGATAGATTATTTTCTATGCAGTAATCTTTTATGTTTTTACCATTTACCCATTCGGTAGCGATATAGGGAATTTGATTGTCAGTAACACCTGCATCTATCAAGCTGGCAATATTTTTATGCTGTAGCTTTGCAAGTATATTTTTTTCGTTTTGAAATTTTCTCTTTAATTCTGCATTAATTAACTCAACCCGAATGGTTTTTAGAGCGACTTTAATCGGTACATCAGCCATTGTAGACTGTGCTAAGTAAACACGCCCCATGCCGCCGGTGGCAATCTTTTTGAGTATCTTAAAATGACCAAGCTGTGTTAATTCAACTGTTTCAAACCCATGCAAACTCGCAATTTCATCAGGAAGCTCTGCATGAAGTCATCGGTTCCGGTTTTTAACATTTTCATGACCTGATGATAAACATCAATATTATCACCTGCCTGATGTTTGACAAACTCTTTGTGTTTTTCTGAACCTAATAACACTGCTTGGTCATAGATTTTTTCTATTTTTTCCCAACTTTTTTTATCCATGCTTTTTAACATACTGTAGTTACCCATGACTTACAAGAACATTTTAAAAATATATGACTATGCACTATAATCCTGTTTCACACTATTAATATTTCAAATAAATGTTTCATGCTCGTTAGGGTAGTTGGCTTTAGCCGACCTTTTATAGTGTTGACTAAAGTCAACTACCCGTAATATGGGTATTTAAAAAATATTCATTAACCCATTGTATTATATGGATAATTTAGATTTGCAATACGTGAAACAGGAGTTAAGTGCATAGCCATGTAAAAATATATGACGGTGTTTGATGTTAGTTTACGTACTGGTTTGTATTAAATTTAGGAAGTTCAGATGAAAAAAACAGATAAGATCAATGTAATTGTAATCGCCTTATTGCTTTCAATCAATGCATTAGCAACAACCCAAACTATTAATGGAGTAACTGTAATCACAGTAGGCTCTGCTGGAAGCACTTGTGACATTACAACAGGAACAACAAAAATTCAAGATGGCATTGATTCCGGGGTTTCAGCTGTACATATCGTTAATTCTGAAACATACAATGAAAACATTATTATTGATGACAGGAATATAACCATAATTGGAGGTTTTACCAATTGTGCTAATGCAGCTAATGGCACTAGAAATCCCAATGACAAATCCATTATTGACGGTTCAACCAATACCCAATCTACTATTAGAATCTTTGGCAACACAGTTTTTCATACAATCAACCTCACAGGGCTAGATATCACTGGCGGGACATCCAACGCCCTTGGTGGTGGAGGTCTTTTGGCTTTTGGTGCAGATGCTGAAATTGTTCTTAGAAATGTATTAATTCATGACAATACTGGTAGGTTTGGTGGAGGAGTAGGACTTATCGTATCTGGTAGAACAAATCTGATAGCAATTGATTCATTTGTTAATTCAAACCAAGCTGATGAAGGCGGCGGACTATATTGCAACTATACGGGCTCGGGTTTACCTCCTCAGGTTATATTCAATAAAAATACTGGAATTAGTGACAATGATGCCAATGATGGCCCAGGTGGCGGAGTATTTCTTAATACTTGCGATTTTCACTTTGCCAGTGGCGATGAAAATATTGCTTCAGATTTTGGAATTAACAGAAACACATCAACGATGCAAGGTGGTGGCATTTATGCAGAGGATGGAGCTTCAATTAATTTGATTGGCGATGAAGATGGTTGTGGGTTTATCTGCGAAGGTGATAACACCAAACCCGTAACAATCGCAGGAAATATGGCACAAGGAAATGGTGGCGGAATATTTTTAACTGATTTTTCTACACAGTTGGATATGAATATGGTGCTGTTAGCTGATAACACATCAAATGCAAACGGAGGTGGGATAGCCATTGAAAATGATGCTGTTATGGATGTGACTCGCTCCCAAAAACAATGCTGGAATGAATCACATTGTAATTTTTTTACAGGCAATAAACCTGGCGAGGCTGCAGGGTTAGGCGGGCTTATTTACAACAACGGTGCAACAGCCAATATCAATCAAACAGAAATAGCATTTAATAGAGCCGATTTTGGCACGGTGCTTTATAGTACTGGGACTAGCATCACCAGGTTTAATGGCAGTGTTATTCGAGATAATGGTGGGCTCCGTTTCGGTGCATTTCCTCATGCTGATAGATATGTCTTTAGAATAGCAGGTAATGCTCAAGTTGATGTTCTTCACTCAACTATTGCAGATAACGCTGCTGCAATAGCCGTGTTTGGGATTGCTGCAAATTCTGCAAATACTTCTGATATTGTTAATTCAATAATACACGATGTAAGTACAGGTGATGTTCATGACTCTGATGGCTTGCCACGTGCATTTTTCACCAACTGTATCGTACATGAGGATGCCAGCCTAAATCTCATTTCACTTAATGTTGTAGTAGCCGACCCACTTTTTGTTAATCGAGCCGGCAACAACTTCCATATAGATCCATTTAATTCTCCAGCAATAGATGTTGCAAGCAGCGGTTCTGGATTGCCTGATATAGATTTTGAAACTCGTGGGTTAGATCGCCCAGAAATTATGGACTTTCTTGGCCCTTTTGATATTGGTGCTGATGAGGCACAAAGACCTGATGCTATGTTTAGTGATGGATTTGAAAATTAATAAAAAAAATAAAAGTCACATTGTAAACAAGACTTAAAACCTAATAAAAGTAAGGTGGGTTTACCCAAGTTACAGCTTGTGCCTCAATGGCTTGACAAAAAACTGGCTTAGAATCCTGTTCAAAACCACTCCAAACGTAAGAATAACTAGGAGATAGTCGAAATGATACAGAGAGTGCTTTTAATTATTTTACAGATGCTGACAAAAACCACTGTTGAATTAAACCATGTAGTGGCGCGATTTATCGCGTCATTTTCTAACAAGTACATAAATCCTAAAATGCACGCGATAAATCGCGCACCTACAAGCTGGCCCGCATATTTCATACAATCGGTACAAGATAGCTATATTCCACATAATTATTAATTTCATAAATTGTGAGACCTTTTGGGACTATATGTCGTACTAATATATACAACGAAGAAAGTTTTCATTTAGAAACGTTGTGAAACTTAATAACTATAGGAGATAAGTTATATGCAAAAGCAGAATAACAGATTAAACAAAAAGGGTTTTATTTTGATTTTAGGGTTGGTAGCAAGCCAATCATTTGCTCAATACGAAATGAAAAAATACACAATAAACAGTGGCGGTTCAAATATGACTGGTGGTAATTATGAAATGAATTCAAGCATAGGACAAGTCGATGCCAGTGCAGAACAAACTGGAGGCAACTATAGCCTGACAGGTGGGTTTTGGTCAAAATCAGATAATACGCCGCAAGGTGAGTTAATTTTTACAAACGGATTTGAATAATCCAGGAGAATATGATGAATAATATAAAACACATAACAAAACTAGCTATTGTATTGGTACTCTTTACTAATAGCGCCTCAGCACAGTTGGTCGGCTCGGGTTTTAATTACCAAGGTGAATTAAACTTTGATGGGGCATCAGTCAACACTAATCACGTATTTACTTTAAGGCTTTTTGATGCTTTAAGCGGCGGAAATCAAATTGGCAGTGACATTATTAGAGGCGGAGCAATACCGCCATTTATTCCCGAGAATGGAATTCCGGTAAATGATGGCCTATTTAATCTATCCAACCTTGATTTTGGAGACCAGTATACAGGTGATGAGTTATGGTTAGAGGTGACAGTAAAAGCGTTGGATCCAGTAGTGTGCGGCGGTGGTGCTTTTCCTCCATGCCCAATTCCAGTAACTTTATCGCCAAGACAAAGAATTCACGCAGTACCTTATGCCGTACAAGCGGATTTTATCGGTCCTAACTTCGATATTTCTATTGGTACAACCATTTCAACACATAGATTAACTGTCGAATCAGATACAGATAATAGAGCCTTAAGATTGATTGGCGATATTGGTGGATTTGGGGCTGGTGCACGCCTAAATTTTGGTGATGGTGATTTTGCTTATATTGATGAACCTACAGATGATGACCTTAGAATAAAGGCTAACGAACTTGAAATTGATGCTGATGTAAAGCAGCCAATAACAAGCAATGGTGTTATGAAGTATATGGTACATGCGAGTTGTGGGGGTTCAACTCCTAGCATTATCAAATCATACAATGGCATAGATAATAATATAAACATGTCCATAATACCAACCAGCCCCATCATAGCGGGTGGATGTATAATTGATTTTCCAGAGAGTCTTCAAGATAGATATTGGCAGGTATCTGCAGTATATGCACAGTCAAGTGGCGGTTCTCGTACTGCCACTTGTAGAAACACTAGTCCTAGTGCATTATTTTGCACACGCACTAATTCATTCTCAGGTTCATTAAACACTGGAGAAATAATGATTTTAGTCTACTAAGAAAATACACAACAACTTTTTAAAATAAGACCAATAAAATAAAAAGAGTTAAATTCATCATTTAACTTTTTTTATTTCCTCGCTCCCACGCTCCGCGTGGTAGCGTATATTGCTAATAACAAGCTAAATCGCCATTAATTAATAATTAGTATTCATTACCACGCAGAGCGTGGGAACGAGATAAAACCTTTCGGAATCGGGGCTTTAGCCCTGCTAGTTTAATATATTTAGCACGACTAAAGTCGAAGGATTAAGGGGTTAGTACCCTTTTTAAGCGTTTCATGCTGCAACCCTTGTTTTTTTGTTTAAAAAGGGTGCTGTAAACCAATTCAATAAAGGAAAAAATATGAAGAATTTAATTATACTATTGTTGTTATTAATGCTAAGTGCTTGCACTTCAAATAGCTCTGTATTTACCGAGTTTATGGACAAAGATAAAGTCTGTAATTTATTCAGTGATGAGTTAATCAAAACTACTTTTAACATTAAAGAAGATATTGAGAATATAGGACATTCAATGAATAACATAATGACGTGCTATGTATCTTGGAATACAGGCGAAGATGAATCTATGGACTTTATGTTTCAGTTGGTTTCTGTAAGACCAGGAGAGGACTTCCCACCAAAAAAACTAAAGGAAAAACAATTGTTAAAAAAAATTGCACTTGCTAACAAATCGATGGAAGCCTCTTTGTCAGGTTTTGGTCAAGCCTTAATCGACCGTACGCAAAGGAACACTGCTGATGGAATTAGGTCTCATAATGATTATAAGATACTCGATGAATTAGGCGACTCTGCGATTATAACCAAACTTGTTCTTAATAACGCTTATATGCAAAGTATGGCTGGAGATTTGGCAGAGAAACAAGCAGATATTATTGACTATAAGTTATCAGTAAAATCAGGTAACATTATATTTCATGCAAGTTTATCAACAGAAGTTATTAGCAATCCTAATGAACACTTAATACAGTTAGTTACACAAACTTTAAAAGGGAAATAACATGAAAAAAATTATCATTATTTTAGCCTCAGTAGTCATTTTTATTAGCGATGCAACTGCATTGTCTGAGGAAAACAAACTCTTACAGTTACAAGCAGTTATTAATGAGTCAAAACTGTTGCCCACTCCAGAAGGAATTGGCGGTAATGCTGCCAGATTTGCAGAAAGCATTTCAATCGATGGCAATCGGGCATTGATAGGCTCACCGGTGGCACTAGAGCACGGAGTTGCTTATATTTTTGATTATGATGGAAGCAGTTGGGTGGAAACACAAGTGATATTTCCTGATGATATTAATGGAGAAAACAGATTTGGTGGTTCGGTGAGCTTACAAGGCAATAGAGCGTTAATCGGAGATAAATTTAATCGGGTCAATGGTGCTCATCAAGCTGGAGCTGTTTATGTTTATGATTTAAACAATGGAATTTGGAGTTTAACACAAAAATTGATAGCAAGCGATCTAAGTAGCACCGATCAATTTGGTGGTTCTGTGAGTTTATCTGGTGACAGGGCTTTAATTGGAGCAGTTAATTACGATGATGTGACCAACGGCAGTAACTCTGGAGCTGCTTATATCTTTGATTATAATGGCAGTATCTGGCAAGAATCCGCAATACTTACCGCATCAGGTGGTTCATCCAGTGATAACATTGGTAATTCCGTGAGTTTAGATGGTGATATAGCTTTGGTCGGTGCTAGAAACTTTGATGACAATAATAATGGAATCAATACAGGATCTGCCTATCTTTTTGAACGAGATAGCGGTACGGATATTTGGTCACAAAGCCATCAGTTTTTAGCATCTGATGGTGCTGATGATGACAGATATGGCATTGATGTTAGCCTATCTTCTGGCAGAGTATTAATTGGCGCAGATCAAACCGATGAAGGTTTTAATTCTTCTGGTTCTGCCTATGTTTATGAACATGATGGTTCGATTTGGGTAGAAACTAAACTATTGGCAGAAGATGCAGCAACTGGTGATAGGTTTGGTGCAACCGTAAGCATTGAAAACAACCGTTTACTTGTTGGGGCAGGAAATGGTGAAGTGGTTGGAGTAAATACAGGGTCAGCTTATATTTATGATTACGATTCTGCTATGACCCAATGGAACTTTACCCAAGAAATTGCAGCTGATGATATTACAACAAACAGTTCTTTTGCATCGTCGTTAGCATTATCGGCTGATAGGGTTATTGTTGGTAATTTCCAAGATAGTGATAATGGCTCGCAGTCCGGAGCGGCTTATGTTTTTGATTTGGATGTTGGTACTTGGCAACAAAGCCAAAAAATCATCACTCAAGGAGCAGTTGATGATAATTTTGGCTATGCGGTAAGCATGGATGGTAATAGAGCATTAATTGGTGCACCCTTTGATGGAGAAAATGGGCCTACCTCAGGAGCTGCCTATATATTTGATTTTATTAATGGGCAATGGTCGCAACCGGTCAAGTTATTAAGCTCAGTTACAGACTCAGGTTTTGGTGCGTCAGTTAGCTTATCTGGAAACAGAGCATTAATTGGCTCAAATAGAGTTTCTGCTGTAGATAGTGGCTCAGCTTATATCTTTGATTTTGATGGTACTACTTGGAGCGAAACTGCGATACTCGATAGTCCTTTATTGAGCGATGAATTTGGAATTTCTGTTAGCTTGTCTGGTGATAGAGCGTTGGTAGGTGCTTCTTTTGATACAGGAGTGACTATTCAAACAGGTTCTGTCTATGTTTTTGACTTGATTGTTGATACATGGCAACAAACCGACAAATTAATTGATAACGATGGTGTTCGTTTTGATGGTTTTGGTGGTTCAGTAAGTTTACTGGGTGACCGAGCATTAGTTGGTGCTTCGCAAAAAGACGATGTGATTAACTCAATAACTAGAGCTGGTGCTGCCTTTATTTATGATTATGACTCAGCCAATGATGTTTGGCTAGAAACAAAGCTACAAGTACCTGATCCAAATGCCAATGATTTTTTTGGTTCTTCTGTTGACTTAGACAACAACCGAGCAATTGTTGGTGCAAGAAATGGATTTGGTGTCAGTAGTCAAACAGGATCTGCCTATATTTTTGACCTTGATACAGTCACTGATATGTGGAGCAGTACCAAAATTCTCGCCTCAGATGGCTCTAGTTTAGATCAATTTGGTGGTACAGTCAGTATAGATGGTAATCAGGCTTTAGTCGGTGCTTATCTTGATTTTAATAACAGCATAAGAACGGGCTCAGTTTATCAGTATGAATTTGACGGCAATGCATGGAATGAAGTCAAAAAACATGTAGCCAGCGATGCAGCAAACACAGACCGTTATGGGTGGTCGGTTAGTTTAGCAAATGGTCAAGCGCTTATTGGAGCCGATCGAGATGATGATAGAGGCACTGATTCTGGTTCTGTTTATACGATTAATAATGTTGATTCTTTGTTTGCAGATGGGTTTGAAGAATAACAACTGCTAAAAACTTGCTTTGAATGATAGAGAGATTTGCACAACTAGTGCGAAACTCTCTAATGCTTTTGGGTTAATGAAAGAGCCATTCGGTTTTCATTATTTTGGTATGCTATAATCCTGACCATGAAAAAACAAAACAATAAAAAAACTCAAAACCCATTCAATATCCCCGATCCAGAGTTTGCCGAACAACTCAAAAAATACGACAATCCTATACCCAGTCGTAGGGCTTTATTGGATTTTTTAACTCAACAAAAAAAGATTCTGCAACTGGATAATATTGCAAATATGATTGGTATCAAAAATGAAGACCAACTTGATGCCCTAAACTTTAGACTTAAAGCCATGATTCGTGATGGCTCTTTGTTTATCAACCGCAGAAAAGGGTTTGGGGTTCGTGACAAAACCGATTTAATCAAAGGCGTAGTGCAAGCTCATGCCGATGGATTTGGCTTTTTGGTATCTCCAGAATTGGAAAAAGATGGCTTTATCTTGCCGCGTGAAATGCGTAAAGTGATGGATGGCGATGTGGTACTTGCCAGTATTCAAGAAGGCAGAAGAAAAAATAAGGAAGAAGCCTATATTGTTGAAATCTTAGAACGCGCGCACAAAACATTAGTGGGCAAATTTTTCAACAAGAATGGTCAAGGTATTGTCGAAGCTGATAATACTGCTATTGACGACATTATTATTCCCAGTGGATCCGAGGCTACAGCCAATGATGGAGATTTTGTCACCGTTCTAATCAACCAATACCCCAATGGACATCGCCCTGCCATGGGTGAAGTCATTGCAATTTTGGGGCAAAAACTCAATTCTCGCCTGGCGATGGAATTGACCATGGCTTCGGCCAATTTACCCAACGAATGGCCCGAAGGGTTTGATCGTGTGACCTCTTATATACCCACCCATGTTACCGATGAAGATTTAACCCCTGATGTGGTAGACATTCGTCACTTGCCACTTGTTACGATTGATGGTGAAGATGCACGGGATTTTGACGATGCTGTTTATGCTGAGAAAGTCGATAAAGGCTGGCGCTTAATCGTTGCCATTGCCGATGTTTCCAAATACGTTCCAGTCAATTCCGAATTGGACAAAGAAGCCTACAATCGAGGAACTTCGGTTTATTTTCCTGGAAAAGTAATCCCCATGTTGCCTCTTGAAATATCCAACGGCATCTGCTCGCTCAATCCACAAGTAGATAGAATGTGTATGGTTTGTGACATGTTAATAACAAAATCAGGTGTAATTAAAAAACACCGTTTCTATAGAGCTGTTATGCATTCACACGCACGTATCACTTACAAACAATGCTGGAAATACCTAGACAAAAGAACCAAACAAGACAATTGGCATGCGAAAGTACCACAAGCATTAGACACCATGAATGACCTGTACAAAGCCATGAGTATTGAAAAAGAAAGCCGCGGAGCGATTACTTTTAATTCATCTGATGTGTTTATTACGATAGATGAAGAAGGACAGGTTTCTGGTATCACGCCTTATTCTCGAAATGATGCGCATAAACTCATTGAAGCCTTTATGATTGCTGCCAATATCAGTGCCGCACAATTTGTTGAGAAACACAAAGTGCCTGCTGCTTATCGCGTACATGACACACCGCCTGAAACCAAAATTACAGATTTAAAAGCCTTCTTGCAAACATTGGGCATCAAACCCAATTTCAGTGACCCTGTAGAACCCAAAGATTTTGAAAACATCATTAACCAAATTCAAGACCGTCCTGATGTTAATTTAATCCAAAGCGTATTGCTTCGTTCTCAAGCATTGGCCAGTTACGAAGCAGAAAATGGTGGCCATTTTGGCTTGGCATTGACACATTACGCACACTTCACTTCGCCGATTAGGCGCTACCCTGATTTGATGATTCACCGAGCGATCGAATACATCATCATGAAAGACAAGCCCAAACGCTATATTTATTCCATTCAAAAAGCCGAAGAAATGACCGCACAATGTTCACTCAACGAACGCCGTGCAGAAACCGCTTCACGTGATGTAGATGCCCGCTTAAAGTGCATGTACATGGAACAATTTATCGGCGATGAAATGACCGGCATTGTATCAGGTGTCACTCATTTTGGCGTGTTCGTAACATTGGATGATATCATGGTTGATGGATTGATTCACATAACATCATTGCCCAATGATTATTATCACCACGAAAAAGTCCAGCACAAATTGGTCGGCGAACGCTCAGGCCATGTGTTTCAACTGGCCGATAAGATAAAAATTAAAGTGGCAGCTGTTTCTATTGATGATAGAAAGATTGATTTTGAGTTTATGGAAAAATTGTGATTTTCCAATAGTAACAAACCGT
>CAZLZZ010000072.1:0-15155 GCA_964564165.1 uncultured Alcanivoracaceae bacterium
TGATTCAAGCCGATGGCGGCACCAGAACCGCTGCAATTACGGGTGCTTATGTGGCATTGGTTGATGCGGTGAACAAACTGATGGTTGATGGTAGATTAAAGAAGAATCCCATTCATGGCGAAATTGCTGCAGTGTCAGTGGGTATCTATGAAGGTGAAGCTGTTTTAGATTTAGATTACCCTGAGGATTCCAATGCTGAAACCGACATGAACGTGGTGATGAACCAAGCGGGTCACTTTATTGAAATTCAGGGCACAGCAGAAGGCCATGCATTTAGGCGCGATGAAATGAACCAAATGTTGGATTTGGCAGAACTGGGTATTAGTCAACTATTGCAAGCACAACAAAAGGCGCTTGATGAATAGTGTTGAATAGTGATGAATAAAGTTATTTTAGCAAGCGGCAATACTGGCAAGTTAAAAGAATTGCAGGATATTCTTAGTGATTTGCCTTTTGAATTGGTGCCGCAGCCGAAAACTCATGAATACGAAGTAGAAGAAACCGGTACGACCTTTATTGAAAATGCCATTATTAAAGCGCGCCATGCCAGTGCGTTAAGTGGGCTTCCTGCTATAGCCGATGATTCAGGCTTGGTGATTGAAGCATTGAATGGTGAGCCGGGAATCAAAACAGCCCGATATGCAGGAGTGGGTTGTTCTACACAAGAAAATATGGACCTAATACTAAAAAGACTCAAGCCCTATGATAAAAAACAACAACGCAAAGCCACTTTTGTTTGCGCCTTGGTTTATATGCGATCTGCCAGCGACCCATTGCCTGTCATCGCCGTTGGGCAGTGGCACGGAGCTATAACAAGGGAAAAACATGGCGACGCTGGATTTGGTTATGATCCTGTGTTTTGGGATTTTGACTATAAAATGACTTCGGCACAGATGCCTAAAACTTTAAAAACCAAGCTTTCTCACCGTGGCAAGGCTTGTAGAAAGTTACTTCAAAAACTAAAGAGAGTAATTGCTTTTAAAGTGTAGAGGCGCGATTTATCGCGTCTAAATCAAGTGTTGAGTAAAGTAATGTTAAGGCGCGATAAATCGCGCCTCTACAAGTATCACATTCAGCTACATAGTATGTGTTTAATTATCTATCCCTAATATCTATATCTATATGTATATCTTTATCTCTGAGCAGTTTAAAATACAGGTGTTGAATTTCCACAAACTATATATATGATCCAAATAATCCCTCCACCATTAAGTCTTTACATTCATTTCCCTTGGTGTGTTAAGAAGTGCCCTTATTGTGATTTTAATTCGCATAAACTCAAAGGCGAGTTAAATGAAGAGCAATACATTGATGCTTTGATTGCTGATTTGGAGCAAGATGTACCTTTGGTTTGGGGCAGGACGGTAAACTCAATTTTTATGGGAGGAGGTACGCCGAGTTTGTTTTCCGCACAATCAATTAAAAGGTTGCTGAATTCAGTGCGTGCTTTATTGAATTGTAAACCTGATATGGAAATCACTATGGAGGTTAATCCTGGTACTGGTGAGTACGATAATTTTGTTGGGTACAAACAAGCAGGCGTAAATCGTTTGTCAATGGGCGTTCAAAGCTTAAAAGATTCGAATTTAAAAGCTCTAGGGCGTATTCATTCATCCACACAAGCTATAGATGTTTATCATCAAGCCAGAGAAGCCGGGTTTGACAATATCAATTTAGACATGATGTTTGCTTTGCCAAATCAGTCTATTGAACAAGCTGAGGAGGACTTGATGAGTTTGATAGAATTAAATCCCAACCACATTTCTTACTATCAACTAACTATTGAAGCCAATACTTTGTTTGCGGTAAAAACACCCAATAATCTGCCCAGCAATGAAAACCTAGAGGAAATGTATTTGCAAGGCAATAAGCTATTAGAAGAAAATGGCTATCAACAATACGAAGTTTCTGCTTATGGAAAAGAAAAGCAGTTTTGCCAACACAATATCAATTATTGGCAATTTGGTGACTATTTAGGAATAGGAGCGGGGGCTCATTCTAAAATTTCTTTTGGTGCAAGCAATGAAGTCAAAAGATATGTGAAACATAAACTGCCAAGAATATACCAATCTGCAAATCAAGACTTTCGACAAGAAAGCAAAGTATTGAATCATTCTGATTTATTGTTTGAGTACATGTTAAATGCAGTTAGGTTAAAGAAAGCGATTGATTTGAAGTCTTTTTCTCAATCTACAGGAATTAATCCAGAATTCTTGCTTGATAAGTTGGATGATGCAGTTCGTGCAAAGTGGATAATAAATACCAAGGATGGGTTTGAGTTGACCTGCAAAGGTTATCTTCTGAGCGATGAAATTGTTAAATTAATGTTATAAGTTTTTGCTTAATCTGCTAATATCAACAGCTATTTTTTTTTATATAGAACAATAAAAGCTAAATTATTTTTAAATAATACTTGCTTTTTCAATGCTTTAAGAGTTATTCTTACGACGAGTTCTTAAAAGAGTCTAGGTAAACTGCAAAACTGTGAGGTACAACACAAAAACATATGCCTTTATTTGTTTTTATAGAAACCCTAAAGTTTTTAAGAAAAAATAAATTTATTAATTATCTAATGAGAGAAGTTTGTGGGGTTGTTTTCAAATAATAAGTTACAACTATTCGGAGTCGATGTTAGTTCTTCGGCGGTTAAGGTTGTTCAACTAAGTAAATCAGGCGATAGGTATAAGGTCGAATACTACGGGGTTGATGCGCTGCCAGCAAATGCAGTTGTAGAAAAAAACATCACCGAAGTTGATCGAGTATCTGCGGCTATCAGTAATGCTGTTAAACGAGCGGGAATTAAAAGGAAAAATGCTGCAATTGCAGTATCGGGTTCTGCGGTTATTACTAAGACTATAAATATGCCTTCAGAGTTATCAGAAGATGAGCTTGAAGAACAATTGTCATTGGATGCCAATCAATATATACCCTATCCTATAGAAGAAGTCAGTTTGGATTTTAATGTATTGGGCCCTGTAGAGAACAATCCTGAGCTCTCACACGTGCTAATTGCTTGTTCTCGTTCTGAAAATGTAGATGTTTGTGTTGAAGCACTTGAAGGCGCTGGTTTGGTTGCATCTATTATTGATGTGGAATCTTTTGCTATTGAGGCAACTTACCATGAAATGAAAAATGGACTGGATTTGTCAGATGATGAGATTGTTGCTTTGTTTGATATAGGCGCCACAACCACAACATTGCATGTTATGTATCAAGGACGCAGTATATATACAAGAGATCAGACTTTTGGTGGCAAACAATTGACGGATGAAATCATGCAAAGATATGGATTGTCAATGGCAGAAGCAGGGTTGGCAAAAAGACAAGGCGGTTTGCCAGAAAGTTATGAAACGGAGGTTTTGCAAAGTTTTAACGATTCTTTAATACAGCAATTGAGCAGGGCATTGCAATTTTTCTTTTCAGCCACTGAATTTAATAATGTGGATAAAATGGTACTGGCCGGTGGGACAGCATCAATAGAAGGCTTAGGGGAATTAACTGAAGAACAAGTTGGGGTTCCTGTACAAATCGCCAATCCAATTGACGGTTTTGAATTAGCGTCAAGAATAGATGATATAGCTATTAAAACAGATTCACCAGCACTGATGACTGTTATTGGCTTAGCAATGAGGACTTTTGATTAATGGTTAGGATTAATTTATTACCTTGGCGTGAAGAAAGACGCCAACAATTAACAAAAGAGTTTTATGTTTTGTTAATAATTGGAGGAGCTATTGCCTCGGCTATTGTAGCAGGTATTTTTTGGATGTATTCTCAAAATATTGAGTTTCAACAAGAAAGAAATAAAAAAATTAAAGATGAAATTGCCAGAGTTGAAATCGAGATTAAAGAAATTGATGGGCTTGAAAAGAAACGAGATGATTTGCTTTCTCGCAAAAAAGTCATCGAAGAGTTGCAGGCCAACCGAACTCAAATGGTTCACCTATTTGACGAAATGGTAAGAACCATACCCAATGGTGTTTTCTTGCAAAATATCAAACAAAATGGCAATACTTTGCAATTTGAAGGTTATGCACAGTCTTATTCTAGAGTGGCTGGATACATACGTCAAATAGAAGCATCAGAATGGTTTAAAGCTCCGGTTGATATTGAGTACATCAATGCTGATGATACTTATGATACACACGATCAACAATTCAAGTTAAGTGTGAAATTAACCAACCCATTGACAAAAAAAAATCAGCAGGGAACAGAAGGGGAGATTGAATGAATTTCATAGATGAACTACAAAGTTTAGATTACTCAAACCCTGGTGGCTTGCCATCTTGGGTAAAGTTGTCTGCAGTTATTTTATTGATGATTGTCATTGGCGGTTTAGGCTATGGACTTCAAATTAAAAACCAAATAGTGGATTTGAAAAAGGAAGAAGCAATAGAAGAATCAACGAAAGTAGAATACAAAATAAAACAAAAAAAGGCTTCACAATTGCCCGCATATAAAGCACAGCTTGAAGAGATGGAGATAATACTAAACTCTATGCTGAGACAGTTGCCCAGCAAAAATCAAATGTCAGATATAATCGTTGATATTTCACAAACTGCCTTAGCCAGTGGTATAGATAATGAATTATTTAAACCAGGGCCAGAGGTAATTAAAGAGTTTTATGCCGAAAAACCCATATCACTAAGAATGATAGGAACCTACCATGACTTTGGTAATTTTGTCAGTGGAGTAGCGTCCTTGTCAAGAGTTGTGATTTTAAACATGCATGATATCTCACTTAAGCCCATCAAAAATGGAAAAGGTGGTGCGCTGTTATTGGAAGGTACAGCTAGGATATATAGGTATCTAGATGACGATGAGCAAGCTGAGATTGATAGCCAAAATGAGGTTGTTAAATAGAATGATTAAATTGACACGGTTATTGTATATATTCTTAATAGCGTTACTGCTGGTATCATGTCAGAAAGATATGTCTGATTTAGACAGTTACTTTGCTGATGCAAAATTGATACCTGCACAGCAAATTGAGCCTTTACCCGAAATTAATTCTCCAGAAATTTTCATCTATGAAGCGGATGATTGGCGTGATCCTTTTTCAAATGACTTGCAGATTTTAGAAGACCAAATCAACGAATCAGCAAATATCGTAGAAGGAGAAGGGCCTGACTTAATCAGAAGGAGCGAAGCATTAGAAAATTATCCGTTAGATAGCTTGTACATGGCGGGGACCTATCTTAAAGGCAGTAGCTTTTGGGGTTTGATAGAAGATCCAGAAGGAATCATTCACCGGGTATCATTAGGTGAATATATGGGACAAAACTACGGTGAAATTGTAAATATTGAAGAAGGCCAGATAGAAGTATCTGAATGGTTATCTGATGGTTTAGGTGGATGGACAAAGAGAAAAGCAAGTATTGCTTTGCGGGAAGAATAATGAAAAAAAGTATGGCTAAAATAACAAACAATAAAAAAACAACGATTAATAAATGGCTTGGAACTAAGATGAAATCACAAATTTATAAACAAAATATATTTTCTAATATCATGTTTGCATTCATTCTGATGGGTTTATCAACATCTGGACTTGCACAATTAAGCTTAGAATCAGTTGATCATAAAAGAAAAGCCAATGGAAGTGTTGAGTTTGTGTTTAAATTTGACGGGGCTATTGCTAAACCGAATGTATTTATGACATCAAACCCTGCAAGGCTAGCCATTGATATGGAAGGTGTAGTGAATAGTTCTGATGTTAAACTTTTGTCAATATCACAGGGAAACACCAAAAGTATTCGTATTGTTTCAACCCATAAAAAAACACGAGCTGTCATTGATTTATTTAAGCCAGCTCATCATGAATTGGAAGTTGTGGGCAATGAATTATGGGTTACTGTTTTTGGTGCTGAGAATAAATCAACAAATTTCAACCTCATCGATAGCAGATTCAGTATTGAAAATGTTGATTTTAGAAGAGGGGAAAAGGGCCAGGGTAAGGTCATCATTACGTTTAATAAACCAGGTGCAACCGTTAATCTTAGGGAAACAGCAAACAGCTTGAAACTAGAAATTAGTGCTACCGACTTGCCTGAACAGTTTGAAAACAAGCTTGATGTGGTAGATTTTGCAACTCCTATTTCCTATGTTGATGTCAGATCTAGGAGCGGAAATGTTAATATCGATGTGAGTGCCAATGGAAATTTTGAACACCTAGCTTATCAAACAGGCAGCCAATATGTAATCGAGGTTTTGGAAATTACTCAAGATGCAAAAACAGCGGCACAATCTCTAGATACAGAAGTGGTTTATGAAGGGGGCAAAGTATCGTTTAACTTTCAAGATATTCCGGTTAGATCCGTTTTACAATTGATTGCTGATATATCTGAATTCAATATAGTTGTAGCGAGTACAGTTGAAGGCAGTGTTACATTAAGATTAAACGATGTTCCGTGGGACCAAGCATTAGATGTGGTTCTAGACAGTATGCAATTGGGTAAACGTCAAAAAGGCAATGTGATTACGATTTCACCAGCAGCTGAAATAGAAGCGCGCGATAAAGCGGTACTTGAATCATATAGAGACAAAGAAGAGTTTGAACCTTTGAAGACAATCTATATCCAAGTTAATTATTCTAAGGCTGGAGAATTAGCAGACCTTTTGTCAGGAGATGGAGAGTCAGGAGAAGGTGGTGGATTATTAACTGACCGAGGTTCTGTAACCTTTGATGAAAGAACGAACACCTTGTTAGTAACGGATATCCCAAGCAAGTTGTTGGTGGTTGAAGACTTGGTTCGTCAATTAGATATTGCTGTGAGACAAGTTCAAATTGAATCAAGAATTGTCATCGCAACAGATCAATTTGGAGATGAACTGGGTGTCAGGTTCGGTATCAATGGATCAAGAGAAGACAGTTATGGAAACATCATTAGTACTGGTGGATCATTAGTTGGGCTTGACCGGTTAAATTCTGCAGCAATCAATAATAGGATCAATAGCCCCAGTGGCTCTGGTTTACCCACTTTTACGCCGGGTACTAATGGGTCTCCAATAGCGGGTCCAACTTTAGGAGAAAGGCTAAATGTGAATTTACCTTCAACCAGCTCAACAGCTTCAAAATGGGCGTTAAGTATATTGGCTGCAGACTATTTGTTGGATTTAGAATTGTCAGCTCTTGAAACCGAAGGAAAAGGGGAGGTTATTTCAAGACCAAGGCTTTTGACAACCAATCAAACCAAAGCCAGTATTAAGCAGGGTGTTCAGATTCCTTTTGAACAAGCCAGTTCAAGTGGTGCTACAACAATTACATTTAAAGAAGCAGTATTGTCTTTAGAAGTAACGCCTTTGATTACTCCTGATGATAGGGTTGACTTAACCTTAAAAATAAACAACGATACCGTGGGTGAAAATGTTCCCACATCACTGGGTGGATCTGTACCATCAATAGATACCCGTGCAATTGAAACAAGGGTTCTGGTAGACAATGGACAAACCATCGTACTGGGTGGAATCTACGAACAAGTCCGGAGAACAGAAAGATCTAAAGTGCCTATATTGGGAGATATTCCAGGCTTAGGGGTTTTCTTTAGAAACAAAAGTGTACAAAATGATAAGGCTGAGTTGCTAATCTTTGTGACTCCCACAATAATAAAAGAGAGACTATAAAGTGATATTAAATAATATTAAAGGTATGAATACAATGACAAAACAAATATTAGCATTTTTATTAATCGCAATGACTGTAACTTTGTCTTCTTGTGGCGGTGGCGGTGGCGGTGCTACTGGAGGAAACTCAGGAAATAGTCAAGGCGATAGTCTTACAGTCACAGTGACACCTGGAGTAACGAGTTTGCCATCTAATACTTTGGGCTATCCTGTTTTTTCGGGTTCTCCTTTCGAAACTCAGGTTGAAGTAAGAGTCACATTTGGAAATGGACAAGGAGTAGCAACCGGTACTATTGTGCATATGCAAACTAACAATACAGCTGTAGCAGTGGTAGGTATTCCAGATGATCCTTCAACTGATGAAAATGAACGCATAATTGATTATGTAGGAGCAAATCAGGAAACTATTGGCTCAAATGCTTCTTATTTTATCCGCTCTAATGGTGTTGGAACGGCTACATTTACGGTAAGTGCTACTCATCCTACCAATGGGCGTAATTTTACTGAAACTTTTAACTTTACAGTTACAGAAGGTCCTGATCCAACGGTTCAACAATTAGCAGCAATTGTTCCGCGTGATTCATTGCCTGTGAATAACCAAGGAATTGCCTTCTTTAATGGCACACCATTTATGATGGAAGCTAACCTTCAATTTAGAGATGTTTTCGGTAATCTAACCAATCCAGCAGTTGATGGAAGTGGGAATCCAGTGGTAAATGTATCAATAAGTCCAGCCAATGTTCTATACTTTACAACCAATGATGACCCATCAACACCAGCGGTTAATGAATTCATAGCACCTCAGCTGACACAAGGTTCTATTATAATGAACTCTGGCAATGGAAATTTATTTTTATGGTCAAGGAATATACCAGGTACTGCAACTGTAACCTTAAGTGCGCTTGAGGTAGGCTCTGGTTTTGCAATAACAACATCGTTTAATATCGAGGTGGTAGATGATGGATCTAATCCGGGTCAACCCTCTTCTATTGTGTTAACCAATAATGGCGAAGCTCTGTATGTTAATGGATCAGGTGGAGCAACCAGTCAAAATTTGAACATTACTGTGAATAGTGGATCTGTACCAGTATTGGATCCGCAAGTGAATAATGTTCAGTTGTCATTAATTACTGATGGAGCGAACAGTGGCGAAATACTTACAGGTACCAACGTGTCGGGATCTTCTGTACAGGGTAGAAATGTTAACATTGCAACGGTAAATGGTATTGCCAATATTTTAGTCAACAGTGGAACCAATCCAAATACTATTATAGTTACTGCTACTGTTGATAGAGCCGATAACAATGTAGACAATGGAATACAAGATGGCATCTTATCAACTAGAAGTTATATCGTGAGTGATGGTGTATTATGGGCGTTAGAACTTACCAGCCCAGCACTAGACGCACTAACTGTCAATGTTGAAACAGAAGACGATGGAACTATTGATTTTCAAGATGGCACATACAGTTTAGTTATTAGTGCCATCGCAACAGACAAAGGTGGTAACCCTGCACTTCCACAAACCTTACAATTTGGCATGATAAATAGCCCGATAACGGGATATCCCAATACTGGACCAGGTGAATTTGTGATATCAGGACTTGATGGCAACCCACAAGAAGGCGGTAAAACATTCACTTCAACAAGTGGAGCATTTTTAACAGCAGCAGGAGGTGTGCAACCTAGCGATACTTTGTTGGTATTTGGTGAAGAATCATTGGGTAACGAGGATTTAGAAAGTGCAGTGACGGTCGCTTCAATATCTTCTCAAACAAGCTTATCAATAGTTGAAACATTTAATCGAAATGATGGAACAGGAACCATTAATAATGATTTTGGGATATTGGATTACGCCATAGGCCGTGCTGTAGATGGCAATATTACAGCCACAGCAGTAATCAATGAGAACGGAGTGGCTACAACACGATTAAATTATCCAGTATCACAACTGGGAAGAATGGCTGCGGTTTTTGTCAAAGGCCAAGGAACAGTAAGTAACGGTGTGATAAGAACAGTAACTGATGTTGAGCGCACAGCATTTCCAGGAGTTGAAGGATTCAACGATCAAAGTAGTACACTAACAGTATCGCCGAATATTATTCCTGGGAATATTAACAATATAGGGTTTTCTGTTTGTGTCTCAGACTCAGCTAGAAATCCATTGCCAGGTAGAGCTGTTTCTTTCTCTTATGTCGGTGGAAATGGACAAGGGATTATAGATGGCCAAACCGGTTCAGGTGTTATGACACAAAGAACGGGTACTAACGGCTGTTCATTTGGGTCGGTTTCAACCAATGGTTTGATTCCAGGTGCCAGTGGTGGTGATATTGGTTTTAACTTCTTTGCTGGAACAATAACCTGTGATTTAGCCAACTCATCAGGAGCAACATGTATGGATGTAGTGCCTCCTTCCAATGGTGTTTTGAATGCTAATCCATCCTCATTCCTTGGAAGAGGATTTGTTGAAATTCTTCTTACGTTGTACGATGGCGCTGGTCAACCCATCTCTGGTGCATCCATTGCTGGATCGTGTACTCAAGTTGATGGTGGCTCATTGGGGATTACCGCTGGACCATCGGTTACAAATAGCGAAGGACAATCATTTGCAACTGTTTTAGTTTCTTTAGATGCGCCTGATGCTGGTTTGTCTGGATCATGTACCTTTGCAACAGCAAGTGGTGAACCTACAGTAGATGTAAACTTTTCAGGTGGTGATGCTTGTGCTTTGGGTGGTGGATCGCTTCCAAGTCCTTTGCCACCAGCTGGCGCATGCCCTCCATAACATTAATAGCAAAGAGAAAAAAATGCAAACTAACAAGTTTGCATTTTTTTTGTTTTAAATTTGGGCTTAAGAAATTAAGATGCTAATATCACAAGTATGAATTATCCAACCATAAAACAACTGAAATATTTTATCGCATTGGTAGAACACAATCATTTTGGTAAAGCAGCAAAATCTTCTTTTGTTTCACAATCAGCTTTTTCGGTGGCGATAAAAGAATTAGAAAATGTTTTAAATGGTAGATTAGTAGATAGAACCAATAAATCAGTGACCATAACAAGTCTAGGCAAGGACGTATATATACAAACCAAAATTGTATTTAAAGAACTGTCTGTTTTGATTGATATAACACAAGGCAGCCAATCACCATTCTCAGGAAAATTAGCCTTGGGAATTATTCCTACTATAGCACCATTTCTTCTGCCCTTATTTATTTCAGGCCTTCAAGGAACATACAAACAACTAGAGTTGTATCTACACGAAGGCATGACGGCTGTTTTGTATGAAAAGTTAATGAAAGGAGATTTAGATGTTATTTTGGTTGCATTGCCCTACAACATGAAAAGTGTTGAGACGGTAGTTCTATTTCAAGATAAATTTCATTTGGCATTTCAGGCAGGCAGTAAATGGATAAAAAAGACGGGCAATAAATACTTTCCAAACGACGAGAGTGTCTTGTTATTGGAAGATGGTCATTGCATGAGAGAACATGCATTGAGCGCCTGTAAGATTAAAAGTTACGATAAAATAAGCAGATACTCTGCCAGCAGCATTTTGACCTTAGTTGAAATGGTAAAGAGTGATATTGGAGTCACCTATTTACCTGAAATATCACTAAATTCACCTTTAGTTCAACAATCAGGTCTCAATATACATCCATTAGAGAAAGACAGCTATAGAGATATAGGCCTGGTTTGGCGCAAAGGCAGTTTAAGGCAAGATGAATTTAAAATTTTAGGAGAATTCATTCAGAGTAATATTAAATAATGTTTGGACTAGGTGAGTTTCTATCGTTGCTATGTGCAATACTCTGGGCGTTTGCCGTCATATATTACAAAAGAGCGGGAGATCATTTTAACGCCTATGAAATGAATTTATTCAAAACTGCCTTTGTTTTGGTATTAATGATACCTACTGTTTTGTTAACAAGCGGACTTTACATTCCTGAATTTTCTATCAGTCAACTATCAATAGTGTTAATCAGTGGTTTTGTAGGGATTATGCTAGCCGATATGTTCTATTTAAGGGCATTACAATTGATTGGAGCCAGTTTAACTGGCATAACAGGCAGCTTATACAGCCCTTTTGTTGTGCTCTTATCTGTGTTATTTTTAGGTGAATATTTACAATTTTGGCAATATGCTGGCATGTTATTGGTTATCCTAGGGGTTGTTTTAGCAGGGTACAGAAAGAAATCCATAGACACTGAACAGCCGCCAATTAGAGGGTTTATTTATGCGGCATTGGCTGTGTTTTTAACAGCATTAGGGATTGTAATTATTAAACCCATTAGCCAAGAGCAGCCATTTTTCTGGATTATATTAATCAGATCTTTTGGCGGCTATATCGCAATGGTGGCGTATGGACTAATCCTGAAAAAATCTTTGTCCGTCATGCATGTGGTTAAAGCAAAAGGAGGCAAATGGTTGATTTTAGGGGCATTTATAGGTCAATATATTTCAATGATGGTTTGGGTAGCAGGATACAAATATACCAGTGCATCTGTTGCTTCTATTTTGAATGAAACGGCCTCTATATTTATTTTGATATTGTCATGGTTGATGTTGGGAGAATATTTGACAAAAAGAAAAATCATAGGAATAACGATAACTGTTATAGGTGTTGCGATGGTATTGTTCCTTAAGGACGGCGCTATTAATTAATGCTTTACCGAAGGAAATATCAATGAATTTTATTGACTATTATACGTTAAGTGTATTATTATAGCAATACACTAATACAAGTTAGGCTTTTTCGTGGCAACATCCTCACTAATTCACTTATTTTCATTGAATGTTTCATCAGGTATTCCAATATACCGGCAATTGATGGATCAAATAAAACAGGCCACCCGCATGGGATTGTTAAGCAGCAATCAGCAATTGCCCTCTGTTCGGGCTCTTGCTAAAGCTTTACAAATCAACCCCATGACCATATCGAAAGCCTTTGCTCAACTAGAGTTGGAAGGAGTATTGATTCGCAAACGCGGTATTGGCATGTTGGTAGCAGAACAGGCAAAAAGTAAGCCACTTTCAAAAAAAATAGAACAAACATTAAAAAAATTTATAAATAATGCACAAAGTGAAAATTTCACTGACGAAGAAATATTCGCCCTAGTTCAACAATATATATCGCTAAAACCCATTAAACCCATTAAACACATTAAATACAAGGAGAACAATAATGACTAAGCCCATTATTTCAATAACAAATATGTCAAAAAACTATTCGGAAGTTAATGTGTTAAACGGATTGAACTGGCAAATCAATCCCGGTGAAATTGTGGCACTGTTGGGTAAAAATGGAGCAGGCAAGAGTACATTGTTGGAATGTATAATGAATATCCGCCAATTTCAAAATGGAGAACTTAAAATTTAGGGTAATAGTTGGGATGATTTGTCACAAGAAAAAAGGGTGAAAATTGCCTACGTATCCCAAGAAATCCAAGGATTCGAATGGATGCGTGTTAAGGATTTTCTTGTTTACTTAGGTGGTTTTTTTCCTGATTTCGACCAACAGTATTGTGATAAATTGGTTCTTGAATGGTATTTAATTCCTGACAAAAAAATAAGCGATTTATCAAAAGGACAAAAGCAAATATTACATGTTATTCAAGCTTTATCTACTAGACCAGAATTGCTGATTTTAGATGAACCTGTGGCCTATCTTGATCCAAGTATACGCAGAAAATTTATTGCTGAGTTAATTGATCTGTCTTATGAAAATAAAACCACGGTACTATTTTCCAGTCATATTATTTCTGATGTAGAGCGAGTGGCGAATAAAGTCGCCGTTATGGGTAACAAAAAAATAGCTTTAGAATACGATCTTGAGTTATTAAAATCAAGCATTGCTCATATCAAGATAGCAGCAGATAAACCACTAGAGCAAATAGAATATTTTAATGAATTAAGCCAGTGGCAAAGTTATGCCCAGGGCGCAACAGCTAAAATAATTAAACCCTTAACAAATGGTATTGACGATTTTGTTAAACATTCACCCTATAAAATTGAATATACTCCCATGTCACTTGAGGATTGGTATTTGGAGGTGAATCGTGAAACAGATTAAAAAAACCCTTAAACAGTTATATTTACAAACACCAATTATTTATAGTTTACTTATTATTAGTATGCTCTTTATTAGTTTGTCATATCCTCTAAAAGAAAATGGAGTGGTGCTTAATAAAAAAATTTGGCTTCATTTATTTTATTATATTCTTACGTCACTTTTGATTGGTATTACATTAGGGAACAATATAATCAAACTCAAAATGACACATATATGGAGCATCAATAGGCTGTACCGTAAATCTATAAATATTTCAGTCATTTTATTCCTATTAATAATTTGTATCATTCAATTTCCATTAATATATTTACAAGGAACTTATAAGCTTTTGCTTATATTGTTATCGCTGATTATTATGCTGAACTTTACATTTTATAGTCATACAATGAAACCGATGATTCAGATGTTTCTAATTTATTTGTCATTTTTAATTTTAAGCAAAGAAAAATTTAATTTTACTTTCAGTGAAACCATGCTTGGCTATATAGGATACTATTCCTTACTATTATTGGTAATGTTTTTAAATGACAAGGCAAACAAGAATAAAGTCATACCCAAACCAAGAATAACCAGATTTACAACACAACTCAATCATAAATACAGTTATTTATTTATTAAAAAGGATCAAAACATCGGGCTTGCACTTGCAAAGCCAACTAAGTTGATGGGAGTTTATTCGGTTCCATTCGTGGTTATTTTAATTGGCTATTATTGGTTTATGGGATTAATAAACCAAGTTGAAATAAAAAACTTACCTTTAGTTTTAATGGTTTTTTTCAATATATTTATTTTGGTTGAGATGCGTATTAATGTCCGACAAGTACAATCATTTTCCCATGTTTTTAGTGGCTCAAAACACATAGGCATTAAGTCAAAAATAATACAATTTATGGACAAGACAATAATAATCAATAATTTATTATTCATTTCTTTGATGTTATTACTGTTATGGATTACAGGTGTAAATGTGGATTTATATCAAATAATTGTAACCATGTTTATTGTGCTTATTGTTATTTACAATACATACTTATTTATTATGTCTTCTGAGGTGTTTTCGACAAAAGTGATTTCGTTAATTACAGCACTAATATATGGGGCTGTTATATTAATTTTTCACGAATTAATAAAAAACCTCATCAATGAGATGACAACTTGGTCTTATGCATTTTTTATTTTAATTATCGCTTATTTGTTTAGATGGGCATCTCAAAGGTTATTTGAAAAAATGCCATTCGAGAGATTAGTTAAGTTTGAGAAATAGAACATTAAGTCCTGAATGAGTGGTATTGTAGTGCAAGCTTAAAATAGAAACCAGATGTAAACAAAACCACTCTATTAGACGATATTCAACCTTTCAACAAATCCATCAATTCATTGCCACTGAATTTTTTCTCTTCTAGCTTACCACCTTTGTCATAAATGCCGTCTTGCAGGGCTTTCTTTTTCTTTTGTAATT
>CAZLZZ010000073.1:0-14905 GCA_964564165.1 uncultured Alcanivoracaceae bacterium
CGTCTGCTGTTTCTAAAGATGTATTCAGCTGAGCTTCTTTTTCTAGTGATTCATCTTCTATTTCTAGAGATTCATCTTCTACTTCTAGTGAATCATCTTCTACTTCTAGTGAGTCATCTTCTAATTCTAATAAATCATCTTCTAATTCTAGAGATTCATCTTCTTGTTCTAGTGAATCATCTTCTAATTCTATAGATTCATCTTCTAATTCTATTGAATCATCTTCTAATTCTTGAGATTCATCTTCTAATTCTAATGAATCATCTTCTAATTCTAATGAATCATCTTCTAGTTCTAGAGAATCATTTTCTGATTTTAGTGAATCACCTTCTAATTCTAAGAAATCATCTTCTAGTTCTAGAGATTCATCTTCTAGTTCTAGAGATTCATCTTCTGATTTTAGTGAATCATCTGTTACTTCAATAGAGCCATCCTCTATCTCAATTGAAGCACTCTCAAAATTTATATCATCGATGGAAACGTCAAACAATTCTTTATCGTAGTCAGTTCCTTCTTCATCAATGAATTGAGACAAATCAATTTCTTCCGTAATATCTTCAAGAACTTTTTCTTTTGTATCCTGTTCAAGAGAATTTAATTTTTGTTTAAAGAAACCACCTAAATCAGAAGTTATAGGGTACGGACTAGATTTTTCTGCTAGTTCACTCATAATAGATTTTGATTCTTTCATGAAACCTCTGATTTTATCTAAAGTTTCACTATCAAATTCTATATTTAGTTCATGGGTTGCTTTTGACAACAACTCTAAGGGGGTTGACATATTTACTATACTTTGTACTGATGCCATATTTGCAGCACCGTTTAGTGTATGTATCACCCTGATGAATTTTTCAGTTGATTTATTACTCCCCGTTTCATCAGTTTGGGTTACAA
Organism: uncultured Alcanivoracaceae bacterium; assembly: GCA_964564165.1. Taxonomy (GTDB): domain Bacteria; phylum Pseudomonadota; class Gammaproteobacteria; order Xanthomonadales; family Marinicellaceae; genus NORP309. The sequence continues at coordinate 895 of CAZLZZ010000073.1, forward strand.
AATCATTAATATCATTTAGATGACCCTTTACTTCTTGCTGAAGTATCTCTACAAATACAGGGTCAATCGACAAATCATCTTCTTCTTGATCCGTTTCATCAACCTTTTCATCAACCAGTTCATCAGCTATTTGATCTAATTCATCAGTAACTTCATTCTTAGATGTTTCTATATTTTCATCTATCAAATCTTCTTTAATTACATCTTTTTGTGCAAGAATATCTTCGCCCTTAATAACTCTTTCAACGTCACTAATTACATCGTAATAACCATCTGGCACTACACTTTCATTCTTTAACGACTCATATAGTCCTGGAAGTAAATTTACTGAGCTTTCCATGACCTTCATAAATGAATCATTAACTTTAAGAGAATTGTTTAAAACCAAGTTTGTAAGATCTTCAACTTTCCAACTAAAGTCACCTATAGCAAGAGCACCAACAAGACGTCCACTGCCTTTTAAAGTATGGTATATTCTTCTTATTTCTCCTAATAACTCAGTTTGTTCTTCTGGATTTGCTTTCCATCTCGGGTAAATTGAGTTTAAATGCTCAAGTTCCTCCTCGAATTCTTCTAAGAAAACTTCTTTAATGTCCTCATCTGTTTCATCACTGAATGCTACTATAAATTCCTCTCGTTTGACAACAGTAGCTTCTTCATCTTTTAAAAGCAGCTCATCGTATTCGGCTTCTTCATCCAAATAACTTTCATCTTCTAAATCTACATCCATATCCATATCAAAATCATCATCAGACAACAAATCTAAATCAGCATCCAACTCTTCAGTATCTTGTGGTTTCACGTCAGTTTTTAACACTGAATTAAACAGTGATTCAATATTATTTCTAGCTAGGTTTAGGATGCTTTCTTCACCTTTTGTACCATCACTCAGATATTCTAAATAGTATTCCAAACTTGCAACTGATTCAGCCAACAAATCAAGTTGGTCTACAGTAGGTTTATAGCTAGATTCCAACATATATGTTGTGGTAAATTCTTCAATTCTATCAATTTCTGCAGCCACATCCTCAAAGCCTGACATCGTTAATGCGCCACTGATTTCTTTTAACAATTTTGGAGAGGACTTTATGCTATCTTTGTTCCAGGGAGCTTCTATATAGATTATAAAATTTTGCTTTACTTTCTGTAAGTTATTAATAGACTCCTTGGCCAAGGTATCCATTATTTTCCTCATTTCTGATGAAGGGATCAGGCTGCTTGGTGTTTCCTCTGACTGTACATCTTCACCCAGTGAAATTATGTTTTCGTCTAGCGATGAACCTACAAACAACAATGTTTCAGCAATATTCATTACTTCATTCTTGTCGATTAATTCATTTTTTGAAATACTTTCATTAAGACTTTCAATAACTTTTACAATCCGTGAACGAGCTACGCCAACACCAATGATACCGATGGTATCTGATATTTTTGCCAAAGCAGAACTTATTGTTTCTAAGTCTGAAACTGAAGGATTGTCATTTCTATTGTATAAATCTAAATTTTCTTGAATGGTTAACAAGTCTTCTTTAATAACTAAAGTCACTGACTCTAATAGTTCTTTATTTTTACCTGATAAACTGCTTTGTGCGTGTTCTATTTCTTTGTCGTCAGAAATAAAATCAGAAAGGTTAAAAAACGTTTGTATTTCTTTTGTTCTTCTGTCATTTCCTTCTGCTAAAGCCACGTAATACAACAAGTTATTGGTTAACTTTTTATAAAGCCTATTGTCTTTATCAACAACAGTTATCAGCATGCGAATTGCTTGGTCTATTCTTCCACATAACTGTTTGACAGTCACAGACTTTTCCAAGCTCCCTTGTAACAACGCTTCAAACAAGGCGCCTGCTACCCAAAACAATTGTTTTTCTTCAACTGGGCTAATTATTGTTTTTAGTTTATCAACAATGATTTGTAATTTTTTTAGATTTTCATCTACATTTACGTCTTTTAACCAGTTCAACAAGCATACTTGATATGCCGTTCTGATTTTTTTTACAACCTGAGTAAGTTGATTTTGGCTCAGTGAGAATGTAGAGTTAAGATTTGATTCGGGCAATCCCAAAGACAAATCAGGATTGAACAAAGCACTTTCAGATAATAATTGATCGCCTTTTACAGTTCTTAAATCATTAACCAGTGGCAACAATACCATTGGAATATCCTTGTAGCCCAATTGAATTCTTTCTAAATAATCGGGTAATAATATAATCCCACGCATGAGTACTTCAAATGCATCTTTCTCAGAATCTACTTCTTTATTCAGGATTTTTTTGGCGACTTCTTCCATTTCTTCAGCAACCATGGCAGCGCCATAGAGTTCCACCATCTTTAATGTCCCTTGAACTTGGTGCAAATAAGTTGCGCAGAACTGAAGCTGATTCTCATCTTCTGGGTCTTCAACATAGTTTTCTATAGCAACTTGTGCTCTTTTCAGGGTCTCATCTAACTCTTTTTTAACCCATATTAATGTTGAAAAATCTATTTGTTCAATATTACTCATATGTATTTTCTAATCTAGTTTATATGCCAAAGTACCTTTATAGGTAATTCTTGTCATGTTAGCACTTTTCCAGTTTCCAATATCTGCTGGGTTTAGTATTAACATTCCACCACTTTTTAAAAACCTCTTGAAACCTTCTAATATTCTAATTTTCTTTTCCTTTGTAAAATAAATCAATACATTTTGACAAAAAATTATATCGAATTTAATGGCTGGCATTTCTTCAATTTTTAACAAATTAAAGACTCCAAATGCCACTCTGTCCTTGATTTTTTCATCAATTGTAAATATCTTAGGATTAATTTTTTTTATATACTTTTTATGCTCACTGTCAAAACCTTTTAACTTATCTTTATTGTAATATGCATGTTCTGCTATTGCCAATGCTGGCTTACTTACATCTGTAGCAGTAATTCCATAATAAATAGCATTTTTATCAACACCAGATTTTAAAGACTGAAGCATTATAGCTAATGAATAGGCTTCTTCTCCGGTAGCACAACTCACACTCCAAACCTTATAATGAAATTTTTTATTATTTTCTAATATTTTAGAAAAATCATTAACCATTAAATTATAAGAGGGTTTATGTCTAAAAAAACTGGTTTCATGCACTGTTAATCTATCAAGTAACTCAGTCCATTCTAACTTTCCAGTAATTCCATTATTTATCATATCCCAATATTTAGAGAATGTTTCAACACCTAATTCCCTCATTCTGGACCATATTTTGGTTTGCAAGAATGATTCTCGTTCTTTTGGAATGGTAATACCCACTTTATTCTCTAATAAGCCGGACCATTTGTTGTAGTCAAAAGAATCAAAATCTGGTAAAAATAACACGCTGTCTTTTTTTGCAATCGATTTCACAATATTTTATTAATACTCCTCGGTTGGCAACTTGAAATCTTGTACAGATAGTCTCAATTCGTTCGCCAGTTCAACCAAGTTACCAATAGACTCTGCAGTTTGTTGAGTACCCACTGAGGTTTGTGTGGTAATTTCTTGAATCACGTTCATTGTTCCTGAAATGTTGGTAGCAGCTACTGATTGTTGTTTTGCTGATTCTGAAATATTTTGAATCAATTCAGCCAAATCGTTTGATACCGCCTCAATTTCAGCCAATGCATCACCTGCATTCTCTGTACGTTTCGCCCCATCTACCACTTCAGATGTTGTTTGTTCCATGGAAGCAACCGCTTCATTTGTATCAGATTGAATGGCTTGCACCAATGATTCAATTTGCTTGGTTGCATTTGATGTTCTTTCAGCCAAGCTTTGTACTTCATCGGCAACCACCGCAAAACCACGACCTGCTTCACCAGCTGATGCTGCTTGAATCGCAGCGTTCAGTGCCAGAATATTGGTTTGTTCTGAAATGTCATTAATCAACTCTACAATATTACCAATTTCTTGTGAACTCTCACCCAAACGTTTAATTCTTTTTGATGTTTCCTGTATCTGATTGCGAATATTATCCATTCCTTCAATGGTTTGACGTACAATTTCCGCACCATTATGTGCTATTAATACAGATCGCTGTGCCACATCGGCTGATTCTAATGAATTAATAGATACTTCATCAATAGACACCGCAATTTCGTTAATCGCCGCTGACGCATTGGTAATTTGATGCGCTTGATGTTCTGAAGCTTCCGCCAAATGCAATGCGGTTGCTTGTGCTTCTTGAGCAGCAGATGCCACACCAACCGATGCATCATTAATGGTTTTCACCAGGCTTCTTAATGCTTCAATTGCGAAGTTAATAGAGTCTGCAATTGCTCCTGTCACATCTTCACTTACTGTTGCATTTACTGTTAAATCGCCATCTGCTAATGAGCCCATTTCATCTAATAATCGCAAAATAGCCAATTGATTTCTATCGTTTAATTCCTGGGCTTCTTTGGCACGTTTTCGATCATTTTTTGTTAATGAGAACAAAATAAAGAACAGCCATAAAACCGACAGTCCTCCTAATACATATTGGGCTTCAACCGATGGAACCTTTGTTTTAATGGTTGCCAAGCGTTCAGAAAGATCTTTGGCTCTTTCTACCAAAGCTGGAGTGTCACTGGCTATGTCATCTGTGGCTATTTGTGCTTCGAATAAATCTTGGGCATTCATCACTTTTTCAATGTCAACTTGCAAGCCATCAAAAATATTATAAACACTGCCTAAAAGTTCGATAATGTTTGAATTTGTAACAGCTTTAATATTTTCATCACCATTAAATAAACCATTCAATACTTTTGAGAACCTAACTGTGTCATCTTTCAAATCATCCGCTGCTTGAACAGCATTCATTCCTCCTTTTAACACTTCTCCCATTCTTCTTAACATTCTATCTGCCAACACCAATTGTTGCCCAGCCAATCTTATTTGTTCTCTAGTTCCTCGAATTTTTACAAGTTGCTTAACCACTTCATCGCTCTTTGCTTGCAATAAAGGTATCTGTTCAGCAAATTTATTATGTATCACAGACATGTCTTGGATTAATCTTTGTTTTGTTAATACTGTATTAACATTCTGATTGATTGTATTCCAAGTTTTACTCACAGAGTCTAAGGAGTCATTGACAATAACAGGAACCTTTGTATAGTCGCTGTTTCCGTTCTCTAACGAAGAAATTTTATTGGCTATCACATCTCGTCTCAGCTTCAAATCATCAAACGAGCCTTTGTCACCAGTTGCCGCAAGGATTGCATGCTGAGCCAACTGTTGTGCCTTAATTTGAATATCATCCGTCGCGGCAATATGGCTCCTTTTATTGGATTCCAAATTACCCAACACTATTGAATTGACAATAAAGCCAATAATCAACAGTATCAAAATGACAACCTGCCACATGGGCAAGGTTTTTGTTTGGCCGCCTAAATCGCTTGACGTTACACTCATAGCTTCACTCTCTTTTTTGTTATATTACTGCTGCATTTTGAAAAGCAGAGTCATTAATCAATATTTCATCTGCTAAAACATTCCAAATACTTTCATCATCTTGATAAGCTATTTGAGAATATTTAATTTTTTCCTGTTCTGTTGACTTGTTTTGCATTTGCTTTTTCAAGAAATGTTTCTGACCGTAAACTTCATCAACCACCAAACCAACTTGGCCGACCAATTGATCTATGACTACCATTCTTGTATGGGCTGTGATTTTAGTGGGTTTTTTATACAAAAAAGCTTTAAAGTCAATAATTGGAAGCAAATTCCCTCTGATGTTGCCGAGCCCAAGTACCCAAGGTGCAATTCCCGGAATTTTAGTCGTCTCGGCGATAATTAACACCTCAACAATTTTATCAATTGCTAAAACATAATTAGTTTCATCGACCTTAAAACCAACGCCTGACCACTGGTTTTTGACTTCAATTTTTTGAACCTCAACCTTATGCTTTAAACTAAGGCGCTCATACTCAGTTAATAACTCAAATGGTTTTACGCTATTTTTTAACATAATTAATCTTTCCTGATATGGGCTTTTATTGCATCTAATAGCTCTTCTTTTGTGAATGGTTTTGTCAAATAAAGTTCGGCACCAACAATTTTTCCTTTTGCCTTATCAAACAGCCCATCTTTTGATGAAAGCATAATGACAGGTGTTGATTTAAATTCTTGATTCATCTTGATGAGTGCGCAAGTCTTGTATCCATCTAACCGCGGCATCATAATATCTACAAATATTATATCAGGATGAAGGTCAGAAATCAGAGAGAGAGCTTCATAGCCATTCTCAACTGAAACCACATCACAGCCTTCTTTTTTCAATAGAGTCTCTGCTGTTCTTCTAATAGTCTTAGAATCATCAATTACCATGACCTTCAAACCATTAAAATCCAACTCTGTATTATTTTCGCTCACTGATTTACCCTTTGTTCATAATGTTAAATTAAATTAAGATTTATTTGTACAATTAATCATAGGTTAAATAATTAAAACTTAAAACTATTGGCACTAACTATAATTAAAAATCCAATTCCAAGCCTAGGATACTGCAAATGATTTAATTTTTCATCAATTATTTACTAAATAATTTTTCTAATTCAAATACTCTACACTGTAAAACCTTTTAAAAACCACTAAATTTGATAAAATTTACTCTAAAATCATTGAAAACACATGAGTTATTTAAAAACTAATCAGACAAACTAAATAACTATCATATGTTCATTCAAATATATATATCATTCATAAAACTGAATTTAGATATTAAATTAAAGTCTTAACTATCTGTGCTAACTTAGTATTATTTAAGAAAATAACTTATTTCCTCTGTTAATACAAATGATAAGTTAAATTAAATACAAATATCCCTGTTTTATCTAATATCTCCTATTTGGGTGAATATGCGCATTGATTTTAGTACAATAAAAATACGCAATGAGATAAATGGCAATCAGAGGCTATAATAACATGAAAATCGGCATTTTAATGGACCCCATTGAAGGTATAAACACCAAAAAAGATTCAACATTTGCAATGATGCTTGAAGCCCAAGCCAGAAATCATGAAATTCATTATATGACGCAAAATGGCATCTTTGTTGAAAATCATCAGCCCTTTGGAAACACCCAGACTCTTCACCTTAATGATAGCTCTTCAGGTTTCTTTGAATATCAATCTAAACAAACCATTCCGCTTTCAAGTTTAGACGTCATTTTAATGCGCAAAGATCCGCCTTTTGACATGGAATATATCATGGATACCTATATTTTAGATATGGCAAAACAACAAGGGGTTTTAATAGTCAACAACCCACAAGCATTAAGAGATGCCAATGAGAAATTTTTTACAGAAGCCTTTCCTGAATTCAGCCCAAAATGTTTAATTTCTAGAAACCCCGAACACATCAAATATTTCGCAAAGAAATTTGACCAAGTAATTATTAAACCTATGGATGGCATGGGAGGTTCCTCAATATTTCAAACCGGCAAACAGGATAAAAACCTCAATGTTATTATCGAAACCGTCACAAACAACGGAACAAGAACAACCATGGCACAAGAATTCATTCCTGAAATATCCGATGGCGACAAAAGAATTCTTCTTATAAATGGCAAACCTGTTCCTTATTCATTGGCGAGAATACCTTCGGCCGAAGATTTTCGTGGCAATCTATCCAAAGGGGGAACAGGTGAAGGCAGGCCTTTGACCGATCATGACTATAAAATTTGCGCAGTAGTTGGCCCGAAATTAAAAGAAATGGGCATAATATTTGCTGGAATTGATGTAATCGGCACTCATTTAACTGAAGTCAATGTGACTAGCCCCACATGCATACGAGAACTAGATGAACAGTTTGGATTAAATATTGCAGGACAACTATTTGACGAAATTGAAAAAATTATAAAATTATAAAATAAAAAATTGATGCCACCGTGAAACCCCAAATATCAACCACAGACAAAAACGTTCTGACCTTTACCTTAAGTGCTTTATTTATCAGTGCTTTAGTTTTGGGTATAGTATTTACCTTAGAAGATGCAAACAACAATGAAGCACTGCCCACACTCGATGTCATACTGTCCAAAAACAAAAGCTTAGAAACACCAGAAAAGGCGGATTATTTGGCTCAAAATGATCAACAAGGCGGAGGAAACTCTGAAAAACATGTGAGGCCGCAGAACATCAAGACGGGTATAGCCGCAGATGATCAGGGCAACCACCTGATTGAACAGATTGAAAACATACCCAACATTAAAGAAGTTAAAAACACCCAGCTATTGGTCACCAAAGAATCAGATACAGTAGTTAAATCGGCAAAATCTGCTCCCGATATTATCAATGAAACAAACACCAACGATGCACCGCTGACTAAAAACCAAAAATTAGCAAAATTAGAAAACAACATGTCAAAACGAATGGAAGCCTACGCCAAAAGACCCAAGTCCAAATACATTTCAGCCAGCACTAAATCTTATGAGTTTGCCAACTATATGCAAACATGGGTTAAAAAAATTGAAAGGGTCAGCAACTTAAACTATCCAGAAGAAGCCAGAAAAAGAGGATTTGTAGGCACTTTAATTATGACTGTTGGCATTAATTCTGAAGGAACCATTAAAGATATTAAGATAATTCAATCCTCAGGCTACAAATCCATTGATGATGCAGCCGAACACTTGGTACAATTATCTGGTCCTTTTGAGTCAATTCCTGAAAACATAAACAAAATTGACATTTTATACATTACTAGAACTTGGCAATTTTTACCCGGTAACAAATTAAAACAAAAATAATGGACTTTAATCATCAAATACTAATTGCACTGCCTGACATGCAAGATAATCGCTTCAACAAAGCAATCATACTCATCTGTGAACACAATGAAGACGGTGCCATGGGCCTGGTGTTAAACAACCCCATGAAAATAGATACCGAACAAGTATTTATCGATTTAGGTTTAAAACAACCGCAATCAAATCATACTGTACTAGATGGCGGCCCATTAAATAAAAACTGTGGATTTGTCATTCATCACAACAATCAGCTCTATAAAAGCTCGATAAACATACAAAACAACTTAACATTAACCACTTCAAAAGACTTATTGAACGGCATCGCCAGCCATGCTTTTACCGACAAATGGCAATTTATTTTGGGATATTCAGGGTGGAGCAGCAACCAATTGGAAGCTGAAATAGCAGAAAACACATGGTTGACCTGCCCTGTTAATTTAGATTTAATTTTCAACACACCAAAAGAACAACAATGGGAGAAAGCTTTGTCTTTAATAGGAATCAACAACTACCAAACCATTATGGATGCTGGTCATGCCTAAAAACAAAGAATCCGTAGCAAAGTACCCTGGCAGCAGTTATCCCAGTTGTAGTTATATTGGCATCGATTTTGGCATGGTTAATATAGGCATTGCTTTGGGGCAATCTATTACCGGCATGTCTGCTGCATTGAAAACTATTCAAGTGAAAAATAAAAAATTTACATGGCATGAACTGGATAAAATTATGGAACAATGGCGACCAGCGGCCATTGTTATTGGCCTACCTTTGACCGAGGATGGCGAAGAACAATTAATCGCTCGCCAAACCCGTAATTTTGCACAAAAGCTCATTATTCGTTACAAAGTTCCCGTGCATGAAGTAGATGAAAGATACAGTTCCATGCAAGCCCAAGAGGACTTTGCACAAGCACGCAAACAAGGTAACGCTAAGAAAAAACACAGCAAAAATTTAGACGCTCATGCTGCAAAAAACATATTACAAAGATGGCTAGATATCCAAACATGAAACATTTAATTGACATCAAAGATTTGTCAAGAGATGAAATTTTTGGTGTTTTTTCACAAGCCCTTAAAATCAAGAAAAATTCTAAGAAAAAAAACAGCAAGATACTGCGTGGGAAAACCATTGCAAACCTGTTCTTTGAAAACAGTACAAGAACCCTGGTGTCATTTGAATTAGCTGCAAAACGATTGGGTGCACATGTGGTCAATGTCAACATCAGCAACAGCTCAACCACAAAAGGTGAGTCCTTAAAAGACACCATTCAAACATTAGAAGCCATGCAAATAGATGCCTTCATTATCAGGCATTCTGAAAACCAGATTTGTCAAAGAATCAAAACATGGTTAAAACCAAAAACAGTCTTAATCAATGCCGGAGATGGCAACAATCAACACCCGACCCAAGGGCTACTTGATGTTTTTACTGTCTTACAACACAAAAAAAATATTGAAGATTTAAAAATCACCATAATTGGAGATATCAAACACTCACGTGTCGTCAACTCACTGATAGATTGTTTGCACATTCTGGGGAACAACACCATTCATCTGTTTGGCCCACAATTATTGCTGCCTACATCGCATAACAAAGCAATCATAAGCACATCTATGCAAGAGGCCATTGATAATACCGATGTAATTGTCATGCTAAGAATACAAAAAGAACGCATAAAAGACAACAACATTCCAAGCCTAAATAACTACCATGAAGAATTTGGACTAAATAGAAACACACTAGCCTGCGCCAAACCCAACTGCATTATCATGCACCCAGGCCCTATCAATCGAGAATTAGAAATCAGCTCAGAAATTGCCGATAGCACGCCCTCTGTTATTTTAGAACAAGTCCAAAATGGCGTATTGATTCGCCAAGCAGTATTGAAGTCCTTGTTTGAGACAAATTAACAACTAAAATCGGCGGGAATGAAACCCACCTTAACTACTTTAGTTCCCGTTTTTTGTAAGATAGAAAAAGCACATACATTCCAATTGCAGCAGCCACATGTTTAATCGCATGACCACTCATCAGCCCACCGGATAAATTAAAAATTTGAGAATCAAAATATTCTAATACTTTAGCCAAAACATAAGCCGCTAATAACCACCAATACCCTGAAATTTTGGTGAATTTTGAGGAATAAATGATTAAAATCAACGGAATTAAAACAATCGGCAGAAACTGTACCAAAGCATAAAATCTCAAATCATCGGTTACTTGCCAGTAAAAGACAGAAGCCACGCCAACAATAAGTAGCGGGAACAGCAATAAAACTCCTTTTTTGGCATCAATAAATTCCGAAATTATAATTGCAAACAAAGACATAAAAGCAATTGTCATAGGCAACCTATCCCAAACCAAGGTTTGGTTGCTCGGATTCCAATGGTAATAGCCCGAGCCAAAAGCCACCAATGCCACACCAAAAAACAACAGCCAATAAGCCACACGCATGTCTTCAATAATCTTCAAGCGACTTAACCGAACCATGCCCAACAAGCCAACAATCAAAAAAGGCAAATTTGACATCACATTCCAAAAATTAGGAATACCCAACATTTCTTTGTCGTCAATAAAACCATGATAAGCCAAATCTTGTGGAATCGGCTTTACAAAAAATATTCCAATTATCGCCAATAACGATATCGATGTGATTAATATTTGTCCAATTTTATTTTTTTTCATTGTGCCTCTCCGATGAATTAAGACCCTTTGATTTTCTCACAAAAATCATTAAACTGATGGTGACCAAAGCCTATTCTTAATGCTTTAACTTCTGTTTTAAACAAACTTGATGGATAAAGCAAGTAATGTTTGTGCTCTACTATGTTCTTTAATAAATTTTCTACACATATATTTGTTTTAATTTGTGCAAACACACAACAACCTGCATTCGGTACAAGTATTTCAACCTCATGACCTAAAATTGAATTCATATTTTTTAACAATAATTTATTGGGCAAAATTATTGCCAAATTGCGTTCGGTTAACTGCTCATGTTTTTGCAAAATAATCGATGCCAATAATTCATCAATTTGACTGTTGCAAATTGAAATATAGCCTTTAGTATCAAGCACCTTTTCAAGAAACTGCTTGTTTTTACAAACCAACCACCCTACTCTAATTCCAGGAATAGCAAACGCCTTAGATATCACCCCAACGCTAATCCCCTTGTTATAAATATCGACCACTGCTGGCAAACGGTAATCAAGACTGTGCTCCAATCCTCTAAACACCTCATCAGACAACAACCATACATCGTACTGCTTACACAAAGCAATAATCTTCAACAAATCGTCTGTCGTTAATGTCGCACCAGTCGGATTGTGCGGAAAATTAATCACAAACAATCGGCATCCTAATTTAAAATTCTTTTCAACCTCATCCAAATTCAATGACCAATGATTACTCTCCTGCAAATGTACATAACTCACATCGCAACCTATATTTATTGGAATTTGTACCAAAGGTTCAAAAATAGGCGCGACCGCTAACACTTTATCGCCGGCTTTAAGCAAAGCATTAAAGGCACAAAACAAAGCCTCTTGCGCACCAGCATGCGTCACTACATCATCAACAGCAATAGTTTCGTAATGATAATCCACCAAAGTCTGGCGCAAAGCAACTGTTCCTGCATCGGGTGCAAAACCCAGATTGACATTCTGCAAAATTGAATAAAAAGAACGCCCAATGGTTTGCTCTAATTCACTTTGAAAAAAAGGCTCCGGATTGGTATTATGCATAGAGACCAAGTCCTGATTGTTAAATTTCTCAGAGACTTGATTAGAAAATTTCGCCATGGCGAGTTTTGGGAAGTTATTCATACTCACTCTCGTTCCCACTCTCCGCGTGGTAATGTATACCGATTCAATTTATTTAACCTCACTTTCAATCACTTCTTGCGCCAAATCGTCATCTGCGCAACTGTCAACTGATGCTTGCGTTTAGTCTCTCGAATAACAAAAGGCACATTCTGTGGTTTACCAACTATTGTACAACTTTCATCCAAACATTCATGCAAACCATCAAGCGTAGTGAAATTTTCACCGTTGACTTTTTTGCCGCCTAGCCAGTTTTCTTTGTCGGTGTATTCTTCTAACCAGGTATAGGGTGAAGTGATAACCAATAATCCACCAGAGTTTAAACGCTTAACTATGTCGTTTAAGAAGACTTTGGGCTCATACAACCGATCAATTAAATTGCCAGCGAAGATCAGATCATAGTTGTCGTATTTGGGTTTGAGATTACAGGCATCGCCTTGGGTGAATTCGACATTTTTTGCTTTGTCGCCCAATTCTAGCTCTGACAACCTGAACTCTTTAAGCGTAGTCAACTCGCCTTCGTCATCTATCAAATATCGAATCTTGCCTTTTTCTTGCAGTTGAGTGGCGTTGAGAATAAAGCGTGTAGAGAAGTCTAAGGCATCCACTTTATCAAAGTAGCGCGCCAATTCAAAACCACTTCGTCCCACAGCACAACCAATATCAAGTGCTCGATTTGTTTTACCAAAATGCGGTTTGATTTTTTCGATACAGGCTTTGGGGAAATTGGCAATACCGAAATATTCTTTGCCATAATGAAACTCTAAATACTGCGAAATTAACGAGTCAGTTTCATACATATTGTAATCGCTATCGACCAATGTGTCTGATTCAATATAACGAAAACCTGCATGCTGGAAAAAATGTCGGCGAAAAGCATAACGTGATTCGCGCAATATTTCGTTACCCAATGAGATCCAACTGCTGCCTTTGATAAGGTTGTGTTTTCCATCAAATGTGGGTACGGAAAAATCATCATAAGCAGGATGAACTTTAAAACCTTTGAGTCCATCAATGGCGGTTTCGCTCCACTGCCATACATTGCCCACTACATCATAAAATTCACCATGAGCATAGGTATCAACTGAACATGATGATGCACATATATCTAGATTGTAATTGGCTTTAATTTCACCGTTGATGTTGTCATCATAAATGCGGCAATATTCTGGTTCGGTTGGTAAACGCAGTTTTTTGCCTTTTTTAGCACCCAGCCAATTACAAAAGGCTTTTGCCTCTAAGTAATTAACATCAACTGGCCAACTCCAAGGCATCTCAATCACCTCTAACATTGAACGGTATTTGTACTTATCTGCTAAAGAATCATTAGATTTCACCCAAAAAACCGGATGCGTGGCTTTTTTGAAATCCAACCAAGCCCAACCCTCTATTGTCCACCATTCTTCGACTTATTATGCACCATCTTCAACATATGCTAAATATTCTTTGTTGCTAAC
>CAZLZZ010000074.1:0-14899 GCA_964564165.1 uncultured Alcanivoracaceae bacterium
TTACCACCTTTGTCATAAATGCCGTCTTGCAGGGCTTTCTTTTTCTTTTGTAATTCGATAATTTTTTCTTCGATGGTGTTTTTAACAATCAGTTTATAGACAAAGACTTTCTTGTTTTGCCCGATACGGTGTGCTCGATCAGTGGCTTGGTTTTCTACCGCTGGATTCCACCATGGGTCATAATGAATTACGGTATCGGCTTCCACTAAGTTTAAGCCAACGCCACCTGCTTTGAGGCTGATAAGGAAAATATCGGCTTGACCGTCGGTGAATTTGTCAATGATTTTATCGCGTTTAGTAGAAGAGCCAGTGAGCTTAACGTAGCTGATTTTTTTCTTTTTAATTTCTCTTTCTAAAATACTGAGCATAGTGGTGAATTGTGAAAACACCAACACTTTGCGTCCTTCAGCCATAAGCTCGTCTATGAGCTCTAAAAACAAGGTGAGTTTGGCCGATTCTTTGACTTTTTTGGCTTCAGCGAGTTTCAAAATAGATGGGTCGCAACACACTTGGCGCAGTTTTAGCAAAGCATCTAATATATGAATATGTGAACGGTTGACCCCTTTTTGAGCGATGGCATCTTTGACTTTTTTGTTCATCGCGATGCGAATGGTCTCATACAGTTTAGATTGCTTCTCATCAAATTGAGTGAATTTGATGATCTCTGTTTTGGGAGGTAATTCAGTTAACACATCTCCTTTGGTGCGGCGTAAGATGAAAGGCTTGATGCGTTTGTTGAGTTGTTGCTGCATTTGCGCGTCAAAATTATTTTCTATCGGTTTGCGGTAATATTCGTTGAATAATTTTTGATTGTGCAAAAAGCCAGGCATAAGAAAGTTAAAGATAGACCACAATTCACCTAAGTGATTTTCAATCGGGGTTCCTGTTAAAGCCAATCGATGTTCACTTTTGAGCGAACAAATAGTTTTGGCCATTTTGGTTCGGGGGTTTTTAATTTTTTGCGCTTCATCCAAGATGATGTAGGAATGTTTGCGTTTTTTGTGTTGTTCTATATCGTTGCCAACAAGCGTATAGGTAGTTAAGATTAAATCAGCTTTTGCAATGTCTTTAAACTTTTCCTTACGCTCAGTCCCATAAAGTGTAAGAATATTGAGGTTTGGGGTGAACTTTTCAACTTCATTTTTCCAGTTGGCAATCAGTGAAGTTGGGACGATTATTAAAGCGGGTTTTTTGAGTTTTTTATCTTGTTTGAGCCGCGAAAGATGGGACAAAGTTTGTACGGTTTTACCCAGTCCCATGTCATCGGCTAGAATGCCACTGAATTTGAATTCGTACAAAAAATTTAACCAGTTTAGTCCCAGTTGTTGGTAGTCACGTAATTCTAATTTTAAACAGCTGGGCGGTTTAACCGGTTTTATGCCTGCAAAATTTTTGAGCTTTTTTGAAAGTTTTAGAATTTCTTTGCTGCCCTTCCAAGTAACAGAGTCTTCTAAATCATCCAACATATGCGCATCAAATGCGCCAATTTTTAAGTTGTCACTTGCATCCTGTCGATCAAATAGTTCAAATAAAGTCTTTAAAACGGGCTTAATTTCTTTGGTTTTTAGCTCAACATATTGACTGTCCTCGCATTGGACAAACAGTTTTTTAGGCAATTTATCAAAGCTGTCAAATTCTGCAAGTATGGAGCTGACCAAGGGCGCTAATGGGTAAGAATGTTTTCCGAATTTTATATTAAATGACAAAGAAAACCAGTCATTTTCTTCCTCGCTTTCAACTTCAATTTGTGAATCGGTTGCAAATGACAATTTAAAATCATCGTTAAATTCTATTTTCCAACCTAATTTTTCTAAAGTCTGAATATGCACATTTAATAATTCATTCCAAATTTGCAAGGCCTGTTGTGAGTTTATATCTTCTGCAATTTCTAGATAATGTTTGCCATCGGTAGCAAATGATTTAAAACCAAAAGCTTCAAGTTGTGCTACAGCATCGTCTTCAAGCTGATTATCGCGAATCACCTCAATTTTACCCGCAGTTGAAAATTTGTCAGTCTTGGTAGATTTTGGTAAGTATTCTATAACACAGTCACCATAGCTAAAATCAACTTTAAGAAAATAAACTTTGTTGTTAATGTTGTTTGCGTTATTTGTGTCTTCACCTTGGTAAATATAAAGTAAGGGAACAGGCTTTTTCTCTAGAGTAGTAACCTTGTAGCCTTTTGGGGTTTCTAATTCAATACTGTTAATGTGGCTGGCAATGGTTTGATAAACTTGATTGATTTTGCTGTTTTCAATGGGTGGTGCTTCACACAGTTTTTTGAGTACTTTATATTCGACATTGCCTTCTAGTTGAGCCGCTTGGTTGTTTAGAGTGTCTATCACCATTATCGGTATGGTTGGGATGAGTTTGTAGTTGCCTGTGGCTAAATTAATTTGCAAAAGACTCATTTTGTTGTCTATTTTTTTCCAATTTGCATTAATTGAAATTTTGTTTGGTGACAGACTCAATGGCTCATCAAAGTCTTTATAAAAGGCCCGATTGGTTTTAATTATTTTCTTTAAAACGATGAAGCCAATTTCTGTTTTAAAATGGTATTTATAACTGTAGTCTGAATAATCTTCCACCAATTCTATGATTTCATCATCTAAAGCGTTCATGTGCTCGTCTAAGTAATAGCTGACACTATCCAGTCTTCTTTTTCCGCCTTTGCTTAAATTCCCATTCTTTAATAGCTTAGATTTAAAAACCGATAGGTCGCCACCGTAATCAAAAAACAAACGATAGGTTAAAAAAAATTGATCATCTAGGGCAGATGAGCTGGGTAACTGTTTTTCAGATTCGGTAACTATGTCTGTTAACCAATCTGCTACCATGTCTCTTGGCTTATGACTGACATCGAATTGGTACTGAAAACAAACGGCAACGATATGTTTGCAGTTGTAGCCAACAGGGCAAGAACAATTGCCTTGAAACATAACGCCATGAGATATTTTAGAAATAAATATTTCTTGGGTGTAGTTGCTTTTATAGCTGCCTTTTACTTTTGATGTTATGTGTACTTTTTTTGAATTTTCAGATAAAACGGTATAAGAGATGATTTTGCTTTCAAGAAAATACTTTTTTCCACGTGCATAAGCCCCAAGATCAAAAGCTTCACTAATTTGGTATGTTGTTAAGTTCATAAGTGTATTATAATTGCAGGCAAATGAAATGAGAAAACAAATATGTCAGTACATGAAATAAAACACCCATTGGTACAGCACAAAATTGGTTTGCTGCGAAATCGTGATATCAGTATAAAATCTTTTCGTGAAATCACTTCTGAAATCGGCACGTTACTTACCTATGAAGCAAGTAAAGAGTTACCTTTAGAAACAATCACAATAGATACATGGGCAGGACAGACACAAGTGCAACAAATTGCGGGTAAAAAAATCACCATTGTACCCATCTTACGAGCGGGACTGGGCATGCTTGATGGTGTCTTGCAAGTCATTCCCAATGCGCGGGTTTCGGTGGTGGGCTATGAACGTGATGAAGCAACGCTAGAAGCACATGCTTATTATGAGAAAATGGTGTCAGAAATAGACCAACGCCAAGTATTGGTAGTGGATCCGATGTTGGCCACTGGTGGTACTTTTATTGCCACTTTAGACGCATTGGTAGCAAAAGGTTGCAAAAATATCATTGGTTTGTTTTTAGTGGTAGCTCCTGAAGGCTTAGAGGCGGTTTTTGCCAAACATCCTGATGTGGAAATTTATGTGGCATCTATTGATAGCCATCTGAATAAAAATGGTTATATCTTACCAGGTTTGGGTGATGCAGGTGATAAGATATTTGGAACAAAATAGTGGTTTTTTGTCCGCAGATGCACGCAGATAGACGTAGATTTTAAAAGAAAGTTTGTTACGGAGAGCACCAATAACCCAGCAAAGGATTTGATAGAAATAACTTTCATAGAGCCCAAGCCCCGACATAGAAAACACGTTTACAGCACAATCCCTTGATACGTCTAGTAAAATTAAAAAACACCACATCACCAATAAGGTGACTCGGTATTTTTTAGTTTCACTATACGCACCAAGTGTTTGCACTCTAATTCGCGTTTCTATATCGGGATTTGGGTAGAATGAATTTAATGATATCGGTGATATTGTCAACTGTTCTGTAATTAAGGTCTTGAATTTCGCTTTGACAAACCAATTCATGTTGCCAAGTGGTGTGAAAAGGAACGTGAACAGCATGTGCTCCCAGCTCAATCAACGGTAATATGTCGGATTTTAAAGAATTTCCTATCATTAAAAATTCCTCGGGCAAAATATCCAGATGTGAAAGCAGTTTTTTATAACCTGAAACCCCTTTATCACTCATAACTTCAATGTGGTGGAAATATTTGAGCAAACCTGATTTTCCCAGTTTTCTTTCTTGATCCAGTAAGTCGCCTTTGGTTGCCATAATTAAACGGTGGGTTTTTGACAAGGTTTGCAATGTTTCCACAACACCACCCAGTAATTCAACAGGCTTATTCAACATGTTTTTGCCGATTCCTATAATGGCATCTAAATTTTTATTGCTGATTTTGTGGTTTGAAATTTTCAAAGCAGCTTCTATCATGGATAAAACAAAACCTTTGACACCATAACCATAAATCGGTAAGTTGTTAATCTCAATTTTGAATAATTCTTGATCAACCTGATTAATAGTTTCGTACTGTTGCAATAATTGACCAAATTCTAATTCGGCCTCACGAAAATAGGGCTCATTAACCCAAAGGGTATCGTCTGCATCAAAACCGATGACTTTAATGTTTTTGTACATGTTAAATCACCAAGGCAACTCGGTACCGTCGGTATGCCAGAAACCACCCGTGTTTTGCATATTGAGCTCTTCAATTCTTTCAATCAAGCCTTTAGCAGACTCATTGGCATTGATTAATCCATTGCCACCTGTCATGTCGGTGCGAACATAGCCAGGATGTAGTAAGGCAATGGCAATTTCTTTGGGTTTTAAGTCGTGAGCTAAGCTGCTACCAACCATATTCACAGCAGCTTTGCTCATGCGATAGCCGTATTGTCCGCCAGATCCGTCTTCGATTGATCCCATGCGGCTGCTTATAATGGCAACTTTTGACCCTTGATTGAGGTTAGATAAAAAGCTTTCTGTTACAAGTAACGGCCCCAGTGTGTTGATTTCGTATTGTTGGCGCATGGCAGTATAATCTAGGTTGTCTAATCCCATACTCTTCAATATTCCTGCATTGTTAATCAATAAGTCTAATTTTGTATTTTTAAGTTTATTGGCGACATGCTTGACAGATTTTTCATCTCCTACGTCAAAGCCGGTTTCAACTTGACAGTTTAATGAATCTAATTCTTTACTTGATTCTCGACAAGCCGCAATAACATGGTATTGCTTTTGTAGCAGCTGTTTTGCCAGTTCTAGTCCGATACCTCGGTTGGCTCCTGTTATTAATGCGGTTTTCATGTGCTTTGTTTCTTATATTCAGTTTCAATAGGATATAATTTCACACACTTAAAATCAATGGTTCTGTGAAATTATTACTATGAAATATATTATTGTTACTGCACTTGAAGATGAATCTGCTGGGCTAGAAAAATTTTCGCCAGTTGTTCATACGGGTATTGGCAAGGTAAATGCTTGTATTAAATTGTACCAAGCGATATTAAAATATCAGCCAGATTTGGTGATTAATTATGGTACTGCAGGCGGTGTTTCTGAATTAACAGGTTTGCACAAAATCGCACACTTTGTACAAATTGATATGGACGTTAGGGCTTTGGGCTTTGCTCGGGCTATTACTCCTTTAACTGCTGAAGAATTGCCAAAAAAGCAAGGAATTGTGCTGGGTACTGGCGATAGCTTTATCACCGATACTAAAAAACAGCTTGAGGGGCTAGAGATTGAAATTGACCTAGTGGACATGGAAGGTTATGCCCTGAAAAAAGTGTGTGACCATCATGGCATCAAATTTGATGCCTATAAATTTGTCAGTGATAATGCCAATGAAAATGCTGGAGACGATTGGAAAACAGCTGTAAGCAAGGGAACTTATTTGTTTGAAGCGTTGTTACAGGAAGAATTTGGCAAATCTTGTTTGAAAAATTAACACCCAAATCCTTAATCTCAACTATCACTGGTAATTCTGTGAATAAATAGGTATTATATTTATTTAGGCTTATATTTTGGTTAAATGTAGATAGCCATATCACAAATTGTGAGGAACAATTGATGGATTCATTGTTTAAGATTTCTGTGTATTTATTTTTATCGTTAGTAATTTCTCTTGGTGTTAAAGCTGGTTATTCTGATGTTTACGATAAAGATCTCAGCACCCTTTCGGTAACCGATCCAAGGTTGACAATAAAAACTGCAAAACAACAGTTGCAACAGGAAACTTTGCAAGCTGATTTCAATAGGCAATTAGTTTTGTATTTTTATTTAGCAAAATCGTATTCTCTTCTACTTAATTTAACTGATGCCAGTTTGGCTATTTCAACAGGCATGGAAATAGCCAAGCAACAAAACCATACTCAATTCATTAGTGAATTCATGGGTTTAGAATCATTGATTTTGGCTTATAATGGACAGTTAAGACTGGCTGGTAAGAAAGCGAATTTGGCATTACAGTTTGCCAGAGAAACAGGCGATTATCGACTAATTGCTTCCATGTTGTCGATTCGAGCGCAAACCCATTTGGCGATTGAAAATTATGCGTTAGCTCTTAAAGATACAAAGTCTGCATTGGCCATTTTTAAAGAGTATAAGGATCGCGAAAACTTAAACGATAACTACAATTTGCTGGCCATGATTTATGGTTCATTGGGTGAGTACGATAAGGCAATCGAATATTACGATGTGTCGATTTCTTATGATGATTCGGGATCATTGTTCAATCAAGCTATCATGTATTATAACAAAGGGACTATCTATGCATACAAAAACGATAATGAACGGGCTATTGAAAACTTGAATTTAGCGAAGGAGTTATCAATCAAGCTTAAAGATTACGCAACATTGGCGTATGTGCGATATAGCTTGGCGGAACTGTATTATCAAGATGAAAACCTAATAAGGGCTGAAAAACTGGCAATGTATGCTTTAGATTGGTTTGCTACTTCTGAAGATATATTTATGCACCTTAATACCAATCTATTGTTGTTTGAAATCAGCATTAAAAATGCCAATTTTATACAGGCTAAGAAATACTTAGGTGAAGTCGATAGTCAATCGGAGTCAATGAATACTCCTAGAATTCAATTGTCTGTTTTAAGGGCAAAAACTGAATATTTTGCAAAACAAGAACTGTGGAGTGAGGCCTATGAACTGGGCCAAGAAAGTTTAAAGGTAAGAAGTGAGCTTTATAAAAAAGACACTGAAAGCTCTATTGAAGAACTAAAGTTGAAATACGATACGCAATATGACCAAGAAAAAATGGATTCATTGCTTAAACAGAACCAGTTACAGCAAGAAGTTATTGGTCAGGAGAAAAACAAACAACAGTATTTTTTAGGACTGATTGCTCTGACTATATTGATACTCATAGGGCTTTATTATGCCTATAGAAATCAACGCAGTATTAAAAGTAAGTTATATTTGTTAACCATTAAAGATGATTTAACGCAAATTGCAAATCGGCGCTATATATTAGAATTATTAAGTCAACTTCATGAAAAATCTTTAGTAAAAAATCAGCTATATACTGTAGTTATGGTGGATTTAGATAAATTTAAGTCCATCAATGATAAGTACGGCCATTTTAAAGGCAACGAGGTGTTGATACAATTTGCAAACGTCGCTAAATACACGTTACCTGATAGTTGTCAAGTGGGCAGGTTAGGAGGTGAAGAATGGCTTTTGTTGTTGCCCAATCATGACCGGCAACAAACCGAGTTACTTTTGAGCAAGTTAAGAAAAAACTACAACAATCCACAGTTGGTGAAGCTACCTATTGAAGCCCAATTACACTTTAGTTGCGGCGTTAAAACATGTCAAGGAGATTGCTTGAATGTTGAACATACCCTTGTAACAGTTGATGCCGCTATGTACGAAGCAAAATCAAAAGGTAGAAATCAAGATGTTTATTGTTGATCTGAGTATCGAATTAAAAAGCCAAACTTGTGAAGTATATTCATATAGTTTGGCTTTTTAAATATTTTGAAAATAAAGATTAAAACTAGTCTTCTTTAGTCTCAGTTTCATCGTTTAGCAAAGCTTTGATAGACAATCTTACACGGTTTTGCTTATCAATTTCCAATACTTTAACTTTAACCATTTCGCCTTCAGTCAATACGTCGGTCACATTGGCGACACGTTCGTTTGATATTTGTGAAATATGCACCATGCCATCTTTGCCTGGTAACAAGTTAACAAATGCACCAAAGTCCATAATCTTAACAATTTTGCCTTCATAAACAGCACCCACTTCAACATCGGCAGTGATTTCTTCAATGCGTTTAACTGCATTGCGTGCATCATCACCATTAACTGCAGCGATTGTTACCACACCATCGTCATTGATTTCGATGACGGTATTGGTTTCTTCGGTTAAGGCTCTAATTGTTGCACCTCCTTTGCCAATTACATCGCGAATTTTATCTGGATGAACAGTAATAGTGATAAGTTTAGGGGCATAATCAGACATTTCTTCGCGCGTTGCACTCAATACCTTGTTCATTTCGCCCAAGATATAATCACGGCCACCTTTGGCTTGTGATAAGGCTTTTTGCATAATTTCTTCAGTGATGCCTTCAATCTTGATATCCATTTGTAAGGCGGTAATACCTTCGGCAGTACCAGCTACTTTAAAGTCCATATCGCCTAAGTGATCTTCGTCACCCAGAATGTCGGACAGAATCGCAAAGTCATCGCCTTCTTTAATAAGACCCATGGCAATACCAGCAACGGGAGCTTTTAAAGGAACACCTGCATCCATCATAGACAATGATGAGCCACAAACCGATGCCATAGAACTTGAGCCATTGGATTCAGTAATTTCTGAAACCACTCGAATAACATAAGGAAAATCATCTTCGTTTGGCATAACAGCCATCAAGCCACGTTTGGCCAATTTACCATGACCAATTTCACGGCGTTTAGGACCGCTCATAAAGCCAGTTTCGCCGACACAATAAGGAGGGAAATTGTAATGTAGCATGAATTTATCCTTGCCTTCGCCGTCAAGTGAATCAATCAATTGTGCATCACGCCCTGTGCCTAGAGTTGTGGTTACAATAGCTTGGGTTTCACCACGAGTAAACAATGCAGAACCATGAGTTCTTGGTAACAATCCAGTGCGAACAGCAATGTCACGAACATCAGCCGGGCCCCTGCCATCAATACGAGACTGGCCTGAAATCACTTTTTTGCGAACATGGGCTTTTTCGATTAATGCAATAATGTCTTTTACTTCGTCTTTTGTTGGGGAATCGTCGCTATCAGTGACAAGAGCTTCAATAGCGCTTGCACGCATGGCACTTAATGCCTCGTATCTTGCTGCTTTGTCATGTGTGTTGTATGCTGCAACCAATTCAGTAGCTATTGCTTCTTTAACTTGGTTAACAACACCTTGATCCATGGCTGGTGCTTCCCATGTCCATTGTACAACACCAAGATCAGATACCATTTCATTGATGGCATTGATGACTACTTGTTGTTCTTTGTGACCATAGCTTACCGCACCCAACATAATTTCTTCAGATAATAAATCTGCTTCTGATTCAACCATTAGTACCGCTGATTCTGTGCCCGCTACAACCAATTCAAGTTGAGACTCTTTTAGTTCTTCGTTGGTTGGATTTAAGATATACTCGCCATCTTTGTAACCCACTTTAGCCGCAGCAATAGGGCCGTGAAAAGGCGCGCCTGATAAACTCATAGCGGCTGAAGCACCAATCAATGCAGGAATATCAGCATCAATGTCTTCAGAGTAAGAAATCACAGTTGCGACCACTTGTACTTCGTTTTTAAAGCCTTTAGGAAATAAAGGTCTAATAGGTCTGTCTATTAAACGACAAATCAATATTTCTTTTTCTGTGGGACGGCCTTCGCGCTTGAAGAAGCCACCAGGAATTTTACCAGCAGCATACGCTTTTTCTTGGTAATTAACCGTTAATGGAAAAAAGCTTTGACCCGGCTTTGCTTCCTTTTTGGCAACGACTGCAACCAACACAACCGTATCTCCCATTGTTACCATAACTGTTGCGCTTGCTTGACGTGCAATTTCACCAGTCTCCAATTTTACAGTATGGTTACCATACTGAAACTCTTTTATATATTTAGCCACTGCTATTTCCACCTATTTTAAATGTTTTCATTTCCGGTATAAAAAAAGGTACATCGTGTACCTTTTTTAAATTTTTTAAGAATTTATCTGCGTAATCCTAAAGATTTAATTAGTTTTTGATAACCTTCGCTATCCTTACTTTTTAAATACTTTTGCAACTTGCGGCGTTGATTAACCAACTTTAAAAGTCCTCTGCGAGAATGAAGGTCTTTCTTGTGTGATTTGAAGTGCTCAGTAAGGTATGTGATGCGTGCAGTTATTAAAGCGATTTGGACTTGAGATGAACCCGTGTCATTTTCGCTGGTTTTGTAATTATTGATAATTTCTTGTGTTTGTTCTACAGTCAACATGACTTTTTCTCCAATATATTGTTATTGTTGTTTACCAATCAAGCGTTGAACGTTCGCACTGACCAGATTAACTTATGAGTCTGACTCATAAGCGCGCGTATTTTAAGTGATATGAATAAACATTACCAATGAAAAGTTACTATTTAGTTGAAAACATTGGGATTATTCGATATTGTTCACAACCGTATTAAATAAATATGCAATGACAACTTCAAATCAACTTATCAAGCAGGCACAAGCTGCCATGAAAAAGGCTTATGCACCTTATTCCAACTTCCATGTTGGAGCAGTAATTCTAGACAATAACAACAATAGCCATGCAGGTTGCAATGTAGAAAACGCAGCTTATCCATTGGGTGTTTGTGCCGAGGCCTCAGCCATATCAGGCATGGTATTGTCAGGTGGGAGAGTGATAAAGGAAATCATGTTGGTTAGTTCGGGTGAAAATTTAGTCACTCCTTGTGGTGGCTGTCGACAAAAAATCAAAGAGTTCAGTGATAAAGAAACGAAAATCAAAATTTTTCATAACGATGAAATTACTACATTCAGTATTGAAGAATTGTTGCCGCAATCTTTTTCAAAAGTACATTTAAAGACATGAAAATCCCTCCACTAATACCGAGTTTAATTACCTTGGCATTTGTTGTGTTAATGACAAATTTAGGTTTTTGGCAGCTCAATAGATCACAAGAAAAAGAGCAATTGTTGGTATTGTTGGCAGATGACAAAATCACCCAGATTAATACCAAAGCACAACTTAAAGATTTATTGCAATATGCCAACATAGTCATCCAAGGACATTTTTTATCGGCACCTCATTTGTTATTGGATAACCAAGTAGATGAGGGGATTGTTGGTTATCACGTGTTCACACCTTTTGTCATTGAAGGTTTAGACACAACTATCATGGTCAATCGAGGATGGATTGCTAAAGAGAAATTTAAACCTGAGCAGTTAGCTGTGAGCTCAGACAGCATAAAAATATCTGGCAAATTAAACCACCCACCTCAAGTGGGCATACAATTGGGAGAGATTCAACTAAATCAACAAAAACCTCACCAGATCATGACCTACTATGACAAACAAAAGGTTCCGGAATTTCTGCAAGAAAAGCTTTGCACCGGGTTAAATTGTATCGTAAGTCGCAATATATTGTGGTTGCAAGCCGATCAAGTTCAAGGATTTAAACGAGACTGGAAACCCATCATCATGCCGCCGAGCAAGCATTTTGGTTATGCAGTGCAATGGTTTAGTATGACGGCTGTATTGATTTTGTTGTTTTTGTATTGGTTGAGAAAATTGTAAGATAGAGCCTAAAATATTAGGCTTATACTCATGCGGAATCGGGGCTTTAGCCCTGCAATCTGTTCAATTTAGCACGACTAAAGTCGCGATTCCGGTAGTTGTTTAATCCTTTTGAAAATCATACCCTCATCAATTTTTATATTGAATCATCTGCTCCTATTGGTTATGCTGTTGGTTTTAGTGTAATGGACAAGCAATAATTAACCTATACTCAAAAACCAATGTTTGAATTCAATCAACAACAAAAGCAGGAATTTATTGATGCGCTGAATCAAATCATGCCGTTTGGTAAATACAAAGGCCGCCGCATGTACGAATTGCCAGGGCACTATTTGGCTTGGTTCAATCGGCAAGGATTTCCTGACAATAAACTGGGCAGGCAAATGGCTTTGGTTTTTGAAATCGATCACAATGCATTAAAACCTTTATTTAAGAAATATTTTGTTTACGACTAAAGATATAATTAGATTATGAAAATATTAATAACTGGTAGTAGCGGTCATTTGGGCGAGGCTTTGGTTCGGACATTAAAGTCTTTGCAATATCAAGTGATTGGACTTGATGTTAAGCCATCAAAACTTACAGATATTGTGGGTTCAATCGCCGAAAGAGAAACTGTCAAAGGTGCGATGCATGAAGTGGATGTGGTAATGCATACAGCTACCTTGCATAAGCCCCATGTAGTAACACACAGTAAGCAAGATTTTATCGATACCAATGTAACAGGAACTTTGAATTTGCTCGAAGAGTCAAAGCGCCAAGGTGTAAAATCGTTTGTATTTACCAGTACTACCAGCACCTTTGGAGATAGCTTGCGGCCGACTAAAGGTCAAACCGCTGTCTGGGTAAATGAGGATCTCGTGCCACAAGCAAAAAACATCTATGGCGTGACAAAAATTGCAGCAGAAAACTTGTGCCAATTGTTTCATCGCAACCATCAATTGCCATGTGTTGTCCTTAAAACATCGCGTTTTTTCCCTGAAGCCGATGACGACAAAACCATGAGAGAAAGTTATTGTGATGCCAATATTAAGGCCAATGAATTTCTCTTTCGCCGAGTTGATGTGGCTGATATTGTCCAGGCGCATATTCTTGCGATGAAAAAAGCATCAGACATAGGTTTTAGCAAATACATTATCAGTGCCAGCTCGCCTTTTAAACAATCGGATTTAATAGATTTACATTCAAATGCAGCAAAAGTAGTCACAAAATGTTTTGCAGATTTTCAAGAAATCTATAGCACCAATGATTGGCAAATGTTCCCCAATATTGGTCGGGTATATGTCAATACCAAGGCGAGGGATGAGTTGGGTTGAAATCCAAAATATGATTTCCAACATATACTTATTAAGGCAATGGAAAGAAACAAAATCCATTTCCGGGCAATCAAAAATTAAAGTCACTGTCATGATTGTCCTGACAATTGGAGTTTCATTGGTTATATTAACAGGCAGATTGGGTTTACAGAGGATGTTAATCGCCATAATCGTAGGTTTATTGTTAACTATTTGGCGTATTAAAGAATTATAAGACTTGATAACTGCGACAAATGTCGCTACAATAAGCGACATATTAACATTTGTGATGATTATTATGGCTATTCGAGTTGAAAGTTTATTGGGTGGTTCTGCGGTATTGGGCAATCACATTAATACCGATATGGATTTGTATAAACTCAGCAAACAAGGCATTCCAAAATTGGCTTTGGTTAACTTTGTACAAAATATTGGTACATCTATGCGAGCTATGGCAAAAATATTGCATGTTACCGAAAGAACATTGCAACGTAAGAATGACAATGATTTGTTAAATGAAAATCTCTCTGAACACATTATTCAAATAGCTGAAGTGTATATACGAGGCAATCAAGTTTTTGGCAGTAACGAAGACTTTGTATCTTGGATGCATGCGCCAAATACTGCTTTAGACAAACAAGAGCCCAATGGCTTGCTTTCCTCTCGATTCGGTGCTCAACTTATTCTCAATGAATTGGGACGAATTGAACATGGAATTTACAGCTAAATATTCATACAAACTTGTGAAAGTCTATCGAATAGCAAAAAAAGCCTATATCCAAGACCTTTCAGGAGAAGGTGCTCGGTTATATGGAGGACGATGGAACAAAAAGGGTGTAGTCATGCTCTATACAGCATCCAATCGTTCATTGGCAACGGTTGAATATTTGGTCAATTTGCCGATGGCACTGATCCCAAATGATATTGCTATTATTGAATTAATCCTTCCCTCTCGATTGAAAATCCAAACTATTCAAGCTAAAGATTTGCCCAAGGGTTGGCAAAGTTATCCAGCCAGTTATCAACTACAAGAAATAGGTAATAGATGGATATCTGAGAACAAAACACTCTTATTAAAAGTTCCTTCATCCGTGGTGCAAGGAGAATACAATATCCTTATTAATCCCAATCATGTGTTGTTTAACAAAATTACAATCAGTAAAATAGAAACATTAATAATAGACAAAAGGTTAAGATAACAGTGAAAAAATGTGCAATCCTAACCATGGATACCTTAGTTGAGTTTGTCGCTTATGATAAATTGTTAGACCAGCCGATGGCTGATTGTGGTTGGCAAACCAGTCATATTTCTTGGCGCAAGAAACATGTAAATTGGTCACAATTTGAAGCAGTTATCATTCGTTCGACTTGGGACTACCAAGACGATGCGGATGCTTTTATGCAAGTATTGTCAGAAATTGAAAGTTCTGGGACAGTTTTATTGAATTCTTGCGCTATCGCTAAATGGAACATCAATAAGAATTACTTGCGCGAAGTAGAGGAAAAAGGCGCAAAAGTGATTCCAACAATTTGGCTGGAGACATTTGATATTACACAAGTAGAAAATTATTTTGACCATTTTGATACCCAACAAATTGTGATTAAACCCACTATCAGCGCCAATTCTAACAATACTTTTTGGTTGAAACAGGAAGGCTATCTACAGCGCCAGAAATTGCTTG
>CAZLZZ010000075.1:0-14867 GCA_964564165.1 uncultured Alcanivoracaceae bacterium
TGAAATATCACTTTAATATCAATGTGTTATGTGTTTTCGGTCAAGCACTAGTTAATAAATCTACTAAGTCGATAGATAACATGCGTATGTATAGTGCCCAAATTCCGAAATGGAAAATACATTTATAGCAAATCCCTTGGTACATATAGGAGTTTGTCCGAGAATAGAAACTTACTGCGATAAAGCTAAAATTGGTCAGCTTTTACCCTAAGTTTCGAACAAATATACCACATTACCAATTTTTATTGACCAACACTGAACGAAAAGCGGGGAAAAACGGGTATTTTTAAGAGGGGGTTTTTATCCAAATGAAATTATTGTTAGTAGCACCCTTATTTGTTTCATTGTTGTTGTCTCTTTTTCGTTTAATTTGTTTTTAATTTTAAAATTCAACTTTAAAGCTTTTTTTTACCATGAAGAGCATGAAGGGATTGAAGGTTGGCTTTTTGTTCTTCTTCAATTTTATCGTTTATCTTCTGGTACATATTACTTTCTAAAATTTCTTATCTTTTGCTTTTCTTCATTATCTTCATGTGCTTCATGGTTAAATATTCTTTTGATCTTTTGTTTTCTACCACGAAGGAATCGAAGTTATCGAAGGCTGGTTTTTTGTTTTTCCTTGAATTTTATCGTTTATCTTCTGGTTTTTTTATTATTACCCTTTTTAATAAAATCAAATATTCCTAATTCCCATGGTAGATTCCATCGATTATTGTCAATATTAATATAGGTGCCCTTGCTTCTTGATGTACGAATAACAGGGCGAATAGTTGTTGATTTTCATCAATTGACTTTATGAATCGCGCGTTTATCGACACTTAGAGCAGCTTCATGTACGGCTTCAGAAAGTGTTGGGTGGGCGTGGATGATTCTGGCTAAATCTTCGGCACAACCTTGGAACTCCATTGTTACCACACATTCGGCGATTAATTCAGATGCATTGGCTCCAATGATATGTGCGCCCAGTAGGGTGTCTGTTTCTTTGTCGGCCAGTAGTTTGACCATACCTTCGGGTTGGTTCATGGCAACTGCTCGGCCGATGGCGGCAAATGGAAAGGTACCTACATTGTACTCAACGCCTTCATTGATCAGTTGTTGCTCAGTTTTGCCCACCCATGCCATTTCTGGTTCGGTATAAATAACCCAGGGAACCGTATTAAAATCGATGTGACCATGTTGTCCTGCGATGCGTTCGGCAACAGCTATGCCTTCTTCTGAAGCTTTGTGTGCTAACATGGGGCCACGTACCACATCACCAACTGCCCAAACATTGGCAGCGGTGGTTTGGCACAAATCATTGACTTGGATTTGACCACGGTCGGTGAGTTCTACACCACTGTTTTCACCCAACAATCCGTCTGTATTTGATTTTCTGCCCACGGCTACCAATAATTTGTCGAAGGTTTCAGTAGCCAGTTCGCTATTGTTTTCAAAAGTAACTTCTATTTGGTTGCCGCCTTTAGAGTCAGATACGATCTTGGCTGCTTTAACAAAAGTTTTTAAGCGAATGTCCATTTTTTGTTTTTTAAATTCTCTCCCAGCCACTTTTGCAATGTCCTTATCAGCAGCAGCCAACAATGAGTCCGTGGCTTCAAAAATAACGACTTGCGCGCCCAAACGCCCCCAAATACTAGCCATTTCTAAACCGATAACACCCGCACCAATGATGCCGAATTTCTTAGGTGTTTCATCCATATTCAATGCTCCTTGGTTATCGACAATCAGTTTGTTGTCGATTTCAACATTGGGAATAGAAAAGGGCAGGGAGCCAGTAGCAATAATGATGTTTTTGCCGTTGACTGTTGTGCTTTTATCGCCTTGGGTTAATTTCACTTCGCCATTGCCCATGATCGTGCCTAATGCATGTACGGCTTTGACTTTATTTGCTTTGAACAGCCCAGCGATGCCGCCGGTAAATTGTTTAACAATTTTGTCTTTGCGGCCAATCATGGTGTTGATATCAATTTGAGCATTGTCAAA
The DNA here is from genome assembly GCA_964564165.1 of uncultured Alcanivoracaceae bacterium. Classification (GTDB taxonomy): domain Bacteria; phylum Pseudomonadota; class Gammaproteobacteria; order Xanthomonadales; family Marinicellaceae; genus NORP309. Next base: position 1,981 of record CAZLZZ010000075.1, read on the forward strand.
GGTGATGCCGTGATTTTTGTAGTCGTGTTGCATATGGGCAAAGTTTTTACTGGAATCTAGCAAGGCTTTTGACGGAATACAACCCACATTTAAACAAGTGCCGCCCAAAGCTGGTTTGCCATCTTTGCCGATAAAGTTGTCAACACACAGTGTACTAAGTCCCAATTGTGCTGCACGAATAGCAGCCACATATCCACCAGGGCCACCGCCAATAACTATTACATCGTATTGTTCGCTCATTATCTTCTCCTTATAGGTTCAACAGCATACGAGCTGGATCTTCTAGTGCTTCTTTAATCGCCACCAAAAACAATACGGCATCTTTGCCATCAATGATTCTGTGGTCATAGGTCAATGCGATATACATCATTGGACGTGCCACAATTTCTCCATCTATCACAACTGGACGTTGTTTGATGGTATGCATGCCTAGGATGGCACTTTGTGGTGAATTCAATATGGGTGTTGACATCAATGAACCAAAAGAACCGCCATTGGTTATAGTAAATGTACCACCTGTTAAATCATCCATGCTTAATTTGCCATCACGAGCGGCAACAGCAAAATCACGAATACCGCTATCAATATCTGCCAAGTTCATGCTATCTGTGTATTTTAAAACTGGCACAACTAATCCACGTGGCGATGCTACGGCTATGCCAATGTGGTGGTTTTTGTGGTAGATAATATCGCTGTCTTCGGTAGCTGCATTGATGATGGGGAATTTTTTTAGTGCTTCAGTTGCTGCTTTCACAAAGAAAGACATCAAGCCCAGTTTTACACCGTGCTTTTCAATAAACTCTTCTTTGTATTTTTTGCGAATATCCATCACTGCTTGCAAATCTACTTCATTGAATGAGGTTAGCATAGCAGCAGTTGATTGCGCTTGGATCATACGTTTGGCTACCATTTGGCGTAAACGACTCATGGGTACTCGCTCTTCTGCGGGTGTATTGGCGACTGACATGGCATCAGGTTTGGTGATGCGTCCAGCTCGGCCTGTGCCTTTTATTTGTGATGCATCTATGTCATTTTCACTCATGATTTTACGGGCCGATGGACTGGCACCGGTATTAGTGGCTGTATTTGTTTTACTGGTTTGAACAGGCGGATTCGCTGTGGCTTGTGATTGTGCAACAGGAGTTTCTGTTTCAGCTTGAGCTTGTTCTTCACCTTTAGGAGCTTCGCCAGCTTCAAACATGGCCAAAACCTGATTGGATAATACTGTTTCACCTTCGCCTTGGATGATTTCTTTTAAGAAGCCATCGACAGGCGCAGGAACTTCCAATACTACTTTGTCGGTTTCTAAATCAACGATGTTTTCATCTCTTTCTACAAAATCACCGGGTTGTTTGTGCCAGGTGGCGATGGTTGCATCAGCGACTGATTCTGGTAAAACAGGCACTTTAATTTCAATACTCATTTATTACTCCGCGTCTATGTTTGAGCCATGTTCGCCATTTATGGCTTCATGTATCAGTTGGTTTTGTTGTTTAATGTGGGCATGGAAAGAGCCAACCGCAGGTGATGGCGAATGACGTCTGCCAGCAAAATGCAGGAACTTATTTCCATGCTTGTGATTTTTTATACTGTATTTCAAGTGGTGTCTGATTTGGAACCATGCCCCTTGGTTAATGGGTTCTTCTTGGCACCAAATAAAGACTTTACAATTTTTATATTGGTTAATGTAACTGATCAATAACTTGCGCGGAAAAGGATAAAGCTGTTCTACCCTTAAAACAGCCACTTTTTCATCAGGATTGGTTTCAAGTTCATTGATGATGTCATAATAAACTTTGCCCGCACAAAGAATAACCCTTTCTACTTTGTTATTTTCCACGCGTCTATCGGGGATAACATTTTGAAATTCTCCTTTAAGCATTTGTGAAATATCCGAAGCTGCTCCTTTGTAGCGCAATAAACTTTTGGGTGTCATGACAATCAAAGGTTTGCGTACTTTTCGCAACATTTGTCTGCGCAACATGTGAAACATTTGAGCGGGTGTTGATGGCATACACACTTGCATGTTGTTAACCGCACACAATTGTAAGTATCTTTCTAGTCGCGCTGACGAATGCTCTGGGCCTTGCCCTTCATATCCATGTGGTAAAAACATGACCAATCCACAAAATCTGCCCCACTTGGATTCACCTGATGCGATAAACTGATCAATCACCACTTGTGCGCCATTGGCAAAATCCCCAAACTGCGCTTCCCAAACGATTAGGGCATTGGGTTCTGATGTGGCATATCCGTATTCAAATGCCAACACTGCTTCTTCAGACAATACTGAGTTGATAATTGATAACTTCGCTTTATCGGTTTGTAATGCAGACAAAGGCATATAGGTTTCATTATGTGTAATATCGTGAATCACTGCGTGGCGATGGAAAAAAGTACCGCGTTGTGAGTCTTGGCCATCAATACGGATTTGATAACCGTCAGCCAAAATACTGGCATAAGCCATGGTTTCGGCAAAACCCCAGTCCATTTTGAGTTCACCGTTCATCATTTTTACTCTGTCTTGGTAAATTTTACTGACACGGTTATGCGGTTTAAAGTTTTCTGGAATGGTGGTAATGGTTTTGGCGTAGCTGTTGAAGTTTTCTTTGCTTATGCAGGTGTCTACTTTTTCATTTAAGTGTGCCCCTGCATGTGGCGACCAATCTACGTGAAATTCATCTTTTTGCAAATCTTTACTCAATTCAACAACTGGCAATCCTTGGTCTAGTGCATCGCGGTAAGATGAGATTAAGTGTTGTGCATGTTCTTTGGTGACGGTACCATCTTGGATTAATTTATCGGCATAAATCTTTCTAGGTGTGGGGTGGTTCTTAATGATTTTATACATGATTGGTTGTGTTGCAGAGGGTTCGTCGGCTTCATTGTGTCCATGCCTTCTGTAACAAACCAAATCTACAACCACATCTTTTTTGAAGGTTTTTCTGAAATCAGCAGCCATTTCTGTAACAAAAGCCACGGCTTCAGGGTCATCACCATTGACATGGAATATAGGTGCTTGTACCATTTTGGCGACTTCAGTACAGTATCCTGGAATAGATTGATCCAGTGCATGTGTGGTGGTAAATCCAATTTGATTGTTGATCACTATGTGCAATGTGCCACCAACAAAATAGCCTTCTTCTTGTGACATGTTGAACAATTCCATATTGACACCTTGGCCCTCAATGGCAGCGTCACCATGAATTAATACGGGAAAAACCGCCGTGTTGTTGATGTCGTTTCCGCGCCTCATGTCTCGGGCTTTAGCAGAACCCAAAACCACTGGATTGATGATTTCTAAATGAGATGGATTGAATGCTAAGGCAACGTGAACATCGCCACTTTGTGTAGGAATATCTGATGAAAAACCCATGTGGTATTTTACATCGCCAGAGTTGACATGGTCGTACTCTGTGTCGTATTTTCCTTCAAATTCCTTGAACAATTCTACAGAAGATTTGCCCAGTAAATTAACCAATACATTTAATCGTCCACGATGTGCCATACCAATGACCATTTCTTTAATGCCATGGTTTCCTAGATGCAAAATTAATTCATACAATTGTGGGATTAATGCATCCCCGCCTTCGAGAGAAAATCGTTTTTGTCCCACATATTTGGTGTGTAGGTATTTTTCCATTCCTTCGGCTTTGGTCAATTCTTCCAATAATCTATTTTTTTGCTTTTTATCTATGGGATAGTTATCTGCTACCTTTTCTAGCCGTTGCTGTAACCATTCACGTTCTTTAATATCGGTGATGTGCATATACTCCACGCCGATATGTTGGGTATAGGTTCGTTTGAGTAAATCTAATATGTCTTTAAGTTTCATCAGATCATCAGCAACCAATGAACCTGTTGAAAAAGTGCTCTCTAAATCTGCGTCCGTTAATTTGTGGTAGGATAGCTCTAAGTCAGGAGCAGTAGGTCTTGGGCGATAATTTATCGGGTCAACATTGGCCTGTTTGTGCCCTGTTACTCGATATGAATTGATTAATCTTAGAACAGATGCTTCTTTTTGCATCATTTCAATGGATGGTGGTGATGCATTTATTCCGGCTGATGGAGGGAGTTTTGCAGCTGCTTTAAGTCTTTCAAGAATAGGCAAATGACGGATATCTGTAGCTGTATGACCTGTTAATTCATCAAATAACGATTGTAGTTCAGTAGATACGCTACTTCTATCTATTAGGTAATCATCATAAAATGACTCTAGCCAGCTAGAGTTGCTTCCAAAATAGGGTGAAGTTTTTTGTTGCGTTTTAATCCAGGATGTCACTTTGTTGCTCACACTAATGATTATGTTTTAATAGAGTATGGCATTATAACGAAATTCACTATTAGGTTAATTAAAAAAGAGTTATTTTTTAAATAAATATTTAGTTTGTTCATTAAGGTGCTTTTATAGTTCAAAGTTACTTTCTAGGTCAAACACTCATTAACGAACCATTCTCAAACAAACTTTCAATAATGTTTTTATCAGATGAGTTGAGTTTTACCAGCGATTCTTTTGAAATTATTTTATCGTTGCAAACCATTTCTGCCAATCCAGTACTAGATTGATAGGTTTGGCCATTGACAAATAACAAGACGGATTGTTGCTGTTTTATGTAGCTTGATTTACTAAAAGGGCTTAGAGATAAGTCTTGTTTGTAATCAAGGTCTTTTAACTCTTGGTATTGGTTAAATTCAAAAAATAAGCTGCGGTATTCGGTGATGTATTTTCCGAACCATTCTGAAATAGTGTTAGAATTTGGTTTAAGTTTTGTTTGTAATATATTGAAAATATTAGATATATCCTCTTGAGTTATTTCCCCAATATTGGGTTGATGGTTAAATTGCGGTTCTTCAAAACGGTGGTTGTCAGAAATGTTTTGTGCAATATGGTCAACGAAAGAAGTCAATAACTCAGAATGCGAAGGTGTCCTCATACCAATTGAGCAAGTAACACAATTTTTGCTTGTAGCAATGCCATAATGAGCAACCTCTGGAGGCAAATACAAAACATCTCCAGGATTGAGAATGTGAGATTCATCTGCTTTGAATTGTGACATTAACTTTAAAGCCTGTTCAGGCATCAAATCAGGATTGAATATCTTCTCTTGGGTAAAGCCCCATTTTCTTTGGCCGTAAACTTGTATTAAGAAAACATCATAATGATCGGTATGTGGGCCTACTGTTCCGCCCAGTGATCCGCAACTAAGCATAATGTCATCAAATATCCAGTTGCGGATAAAGTTGAAGTATTTTAGTATTTCTCGGCTTTTTGGTTGCCACTTGTCGACGTCTGACACCAATAAATTCCAACATTCTTGATCCAGTTCGTCAAAGTCATTCTCAATAAATGGCCCATATTCAACATCGTATTGGTTTTCTGGATTTTTTGGATTCTCTGGATTTTTAAAGACAATGCGTGATTGAATGTTTTCATCGCAACTGAGTTGTTGTATTTTTCCTTTGTTGGGCAGTATTGATAGTTCATTGGGCGCAATTGCATCTTTTATCAATAAAGGTTTTTTGTGCCAATATTCTTTTAAAAATTGTTCCTGAGTTATTGCGGAGTTTTTAAATAAGTTCAGTTTGTTCAACAGCGTATCCAAGGTAGTTTGCGGGTGTTAATTTGAGTAATTGAACCTTAGCATCTTCTGGTATATCTAAGGTTTTTATAAAATCTTGGATAATTTGTTGATTCATGTCTGCGCCACGGGTTAATTCTTTTAGTTTTTCATAGGCGTTTTCTACACCGTATCTGCGCATAACCGTTTGAATGGGCTCTGCCAATAATGACCAGTTTCTGTTTAAATCATCCAACATATTTTGCTCATTGATTTCCAGTTTTCCCAGTCCCTTTTCCAATGATGACCACGCTATCATGCAGTGTCCAAAAGCAGTGCCCATGGATCGCAACACAGTCGAATCCGTTAAGTCTCTTTGGAAGCGAGAGATAGGCAGTTTTTCTGACAAATGTTGAAGCATGGCATTGGCTAACCCAAGATTGCCTTCAGCATTTTCAAAATCAATGGGATTGACTTTGTGTGGCATGGTAGAAGAACCGACTTCTCCAGCTACTAGTTTTTGTTTGAAAAAGTTCAATGAAATATAGCCCCAAATATCTCGACACAAGTCGATTAAGATAACATTGGTGCGTATCAACACATGAAACATTTCTGCCATATAGTCATGGGGTTCAATTTGTGTGGTATAAGGGTTGAAATCAATGTTTAACTCTTCCACGAAGTTTTGCGCTAAATTCATCCAGTCTACCTCGGGATAAGCAACTATATGGGCATTATAATTTCCAACTGCGCCGTTAATTTTTCCCAATATACTGATATTTTCTAACTGACTCGTTTGTCTTCGTAAACGATAGACTGTATTGGCTATTTCTTTGCCCATAGTCGTAGGTGTTGCGGGCTGTCCATGCGTCCTTGACATCATAGCTGCGCTTTTGTGTTTTTTTGCTAAGGCAGACAAATCATCAATTAGTCGCCGCAGAGTAGGTAAAACAACCATGTCCCGGCCTTGAGAAAGCATCAATGCATAAGACAGGTTGTTTATGTCTTCTGAGGTACAAGCAAAATGGGTGAATTCTGAGGCTTTAGAAAGAATAGGGTGTTTTGCCAGCTTTTCTTTGATGAAATATTCAATGGCTTTGACATCATGGTTGGTTACACTTTCTATGGCTTTCACACGATTGGCAGCATCTTCGTTGAAATCTTCATGAATGGATAACAACCAGTCTTTATCTTCCTGAGAAAGTTGCGCAAGTTCGGCGATGTTTTTTTCATTTGACAAGCTGATTAGCCAGCGCAATTCTACAAACAAACGGTTTTTAATAAGCCCATATTCACTGAATATATTTTGCAGGCTTTCGGTTTTTCTTCGGTAGCGTCCATCTACTGGTGTAATGGATTTTATTGTTGGATTTGTCATGTGTTTATATTAATGATGTTCAGGTTAGCAGATTATACTGGGCAGATTATACTTGAAATGCATGGACTTTGGAAACTTTGTTGATGTCCCAACACTGGATTGCATGTTGCCAAAATTGTTTAATATTGACGGGTCTTACAAGAAAGGGTTGCTGGTTTAAAAAATTGTAGGCTTTCAAGAGAGCAGGCAAGGGGTTGTCATTATTAATAGGCTTGGCAAATGTTTGCTTGCTTAGTTTTTGATTATCTGAATTAACCAAAATAGGAATATGGGCGTAATGGGGTTGATTGTAATTCAATAGATTTTGTAAGTACATTTGCCAGGGAGTTGAGTCGATTAAATCAGTGCCACGAACAATGTGTGTAATCCTTTGGAAGGCATCATCAACCACCACTGCCAATTGGTATGAGTAGAGGCCGTCCTTTCGTTTGATAACGAAGTCGCCACAATCTTTGAATAAATTTTTGCTAGTTGTGCCTTGGATTTTGTCATCGAATGATGCACGTTTGTCGGGGGTTTTAAGTTTGATGCTATAGGGTGCAGAGGGTTTTTCTATGATTGTTCTGCATAGATGTTCTGTGGGTGATATGTTCTTCAGTTCAGCTCTAGAACAGGCGCAGTAATAAAGTACAGATAAGTGCTCTAGTTTTACAATGGCCTTTTCGTAAACTTGCTGTCTTTGGCTTTGAAAGAGTACATCTTTATCAAACTCAAAACCCAGTTGAGTTAGAGTGTCCAGTATGTTTTGACTGGCGCCTTTTATTTCCCTGGGAGGATCTAAGTCTTCGGTTCTGACTAACCACCGTCCTTGGTTTTTCATGGCGTCACAATAACTGGCCATAGCAGCCAACAAAGAGCCTAAATGTAGAGGGCCAGTAGGTGAGGGTGCGAAGCGACCTATGTAATTCGATTTTATCCCCGATATTAATTTGGGCTCCGATTCCACCCGAAAACTATTCATGACCTTATGATTCTTGGGACATTTTTTCACTGGCTGGGGCAAGGAAGTTACCTTGCACAAAATTGGAGGAATATTTCCACAAAATGCTCATGGTTGCCGCATCTTGGACAAATTCACAAATAACCAATTTGTTTTGCGCATGTGCCTGATCAATGATGTCTTTTACTTTCTTCTGGTTTTCCTCATTGGTTGAAAAATCTTGCATAAATGTAGAGTCTACTTTTATGAAATCTACAGGGTAATGTTTGAATAATGCAAAAGAATTCAAGCCAGAACCGAATTTTTCAATGGCAAATTGACAATTCAGTCCCTTTATTGCCTGAATGACAGGCTTAACATATTTTGAATGACTGACAAGTTCGCTTTCAGTTGTCTCAAAGATTAGTTTTTCACCTGAAACAGCTTGAGTTTTTAGTTCTTGAGCAAGCCATGTCGGAAAAGAGGCATTGGATAAGGTGTCTGTTGACATTTTCACAAACAAAGCCACATCTTTGTCAGCTTCTTTTATGGCTTTAATGGCACTTTTGATAACCATGCGATCTATATCGATGATGAGGCCGTGTTTTTTGGCAACTCCTATAAAATCACCAGGCATAATGATTTTATCCTTAGATTTTAATCTGACCAATGCTTCATAATGTTCGGTTTCGTCACCATGAAGGCTGATAACTGGTTGATAATGCAAAATAAACCGGTTGTTTTGGATGCCGTCTGTTATTAAGTCTATCCATATTTGATTGGCTGCTCTTGCTTTTTTCTCTTCTTCGGCAGGATCAAAGACGGAGATTTTGGCGCCATTGTCTTCACGGGCTTTGTCTAATTCATTGCCCAAAGTTTTAATAATAGCATTGCCAGAATTAGTTTGTTCAATGATTTGAGTCAACCCAATGCTGATCGTGCAATTTAGAGTGCTTTCTCCTGCGGAAAATAAATGTTCGGTCAACTTGTTTACCGTATGTTGAGCAATTTGTGCAGAACTTTCAATCTTGCCTTCAATGGCAACCGCAAATATTGTGTGGTCATAACGGGCAAATAAATGTTCTTTACCTATGGTTTCTTTAATGAATGGTGCCATATCGGCAATTAATAAATCTAAATTTCCTTTGCCCAAGTCTTTTTCTAATTGTAAATCATTGTCCAATTGAATAAACAATACCGAATAACCCTTTGATGTTCCAGATTTAACAGAATTAATTTTGTCGTTCAAGTTTTTCGAAAAATAATTTCTATTAAAAAAGCCAGTAAGCATGTCTTTGTTTTTAATGTCTCTTAACTCTTTTTCGGCTTCTAAATTGCGTTGCGGTGGGCGCACCAAAAATTGCACACAGGGCTCACCATCCACAGTTGCCACATTTAAACTAACAACTGCATCAACCAATTTCCCAGATTCGGTTTTTAACTTCATCTTTATGTCATCATCGGGTATTTTGTTGGCGGAAATGTCACGCAATAATATTTTGGTCGCTGGCACATCATCTTTTGCAACCAGATTAAGAAAGGGTGTCACTTCCATTTCTTCTACATCATCGTATTTGAAAAACTCTAAATAGGCGTTGTTGGTATATACATGCATGCCGTCGTGAATATAAGCTATGGCATCTTTTGAACTGTCTAACAAAGAAGCACAGCGCTTTTCAGCGTCGTTTAATTTTGCTTCAGATAATCTTAAGTTTCTTCTGGTTTCTAAGCTTGTAAATACATTGGTTATCTCAGTGCAGATTTGTTCCTGAATGCTGTTGGTGCAAAAATGATTGATACCAGCATCATAGGTCTCTGCAATAGAATCATTGTCCAAAGTTTCCAACAAAGCAATAATTGGAATGTCTTTGCCGATGCGCTTAACACATTGATTAACGGTTGACATAGGTAACTCTGATTGTAGCTGTTGAATCAAAATTATATCGGTTTTTTTATTTTCTAAATGATTGCTCAGGCTCTTTTCATCAATACAACGGGTAGGACGAACTGCGATTTGTGCGTTCCTTAAAACAGATAAGATGCGTTCTGCTGTTTCTTCTTGTTTATGAACAATAACTAAGTGTATGGTTTGATTTTTTAACAATGGATTTTCCAAAACTATTACTTTAAAAGGTAAATCATAACAGATTTCTAGTTGGCATTGAATTAAATTAAGGGAGTTTTATTCTTTTTACCTGAGATTTCCTCAACCAACTTAGGAACTAAATAGCCGGGCAGTATTTCTAGTAGTTGTAGATGAATGGCTTTGGCTTTATTTCGGTCAATAACGAAGTGTTTTGTGCCGGTGACTTTGTCGAGTTGATTTAAGTAATAAGGAAGAATCCCATAAGAAAATAATTTGTGCGAAAGTTCCGATAAAATTTGCGCATCATCATTGATGTTTTTTAGTAGGACACTTTGATTTAATAATACAGTATTGGTGTTTTTGATTGCTGAAAAAATATTTTTATGGATATCTGAAAGTTCATTGGAATGATTGCAATGAACCACCATTACTTTATTTAGCTTAATGTTATTTAACCAGTTGATTAATTTATCATTGATTCGAGAAGGTGAAACCAAAGGCAATCTTGTGTGGATGCGCAATGTTTTGATGTGTTTAATAGGTTTTAATTGTTCAGTGAAGTTATTTAACACTTTTGTCGACAACATCAAAGGGTCGCCACCACTAAGAATCACTTCATGCACATCGGTATTTTCTTTTAGGTATTCAATAGCCTGTTTCCAGTTTTGTGACGAAGCGTTGTTTTCTGTGTATGGGAATGACCTTCTAAAACAATAGCGACAATTGATAGCACAAGTTCCCGATGCTATCAGTAAAACTCGGCCATGATATTTATGAATCACTCCTTTGGCTTTTCTTGAATCTAAATCACCAACAGGATCGCTGGTAAAGCCTTTACTTACTTCATGCTCGTGTTTTGAAGGGAGAACTTGTAAAAGCAAAGGGTCATTGGAGTTGCTGAAATCTATTAATTTTTTAAAGTATTTTGGCACATGTAACCTGAACATGTCCTGGCTAGACTTGTCGTAGTTATAGATGTTGGACAAATCACTTTCATTCACATGATTTGTACTTTTTTCTCGCCATGAAGACTTTTTCATCAAATGACCATTTTAAAAAAATGCAATTATACAATAAGCCCATACATTATGTTATTATTCACAAAATTAAATAATTGTTGGACTATTAATATGGCAAATGTAGGAATAAACGAATTTAAAAATGGCATGAAACTGTTGATTAATAATGAACCTTGGAATATCACCGATGTGGATATGGTCAAGCCAGGAAAAGGCCAAGCATTTACTCGCATAAAAATTAAAAACTTAAAAACAGGAAGGGTAGTGGATAAAACCTGTAAATCAACCGATAAAATGCAAACAGCGGATGTGATGGAAACTGACTACCAATATTTGTACGCAGATGGTGAATATTATTACTTTATGCATCCAGAAACTTATGAGCAAATTGAGGCCAGCAAAGAAGCCGTTGGTAACAATGCAAAGTGGCTAATAGAAGAAGCCATTTGTACCGTTACTTTATTCAATGAAGAGCCGTATGTTATTGTTCCACCCAACTTTGTCAACTTAAAAATCGTTGATACCGATCCGGGACTAAAAGGCGATACTTCAGGTGGCGGCGGTAAACCAGCGACATTAGAAGGGGGTGCAGTAGTACAAATTCCATTATTCGTACAAATAGGTGAAGTGATAAAAGTTGATACAAGAACAGGTGAATACAGTTCTCGCGTTAAAGATTGATTTTGAAAAATAGAACTTTGAATCTTAAGTTAACCTTCTTTGTTTTATCTCCCAAAACCCTGCTAAAGCAAAATTAAATATGAACTCTGAATGGAAATCTCAATGCCCGTTGCAAACCTTAAAGCAACGGGCATTTTTAATGTCAGCCATTCGGGAATATTTCGCACAACAAAATGTGCTAGAAGTCGAAACTCCTATCCTATCCTCAGCTGGTAATACTGATGTTAATATTGAAAGTTTTACCTCGCAAAATATTCATTCAGATTGTCCCAAGAGTTATTTAAGAACATCGCCTGAATTCCCACTAAAAAGATTGTTGTGCAGTGGTATTGGAGACATCTTCGAAATCGGTAAGGTTTTTAGAAAAGGGGAAATTAGCAAGACTCATAATATTGAGTTTACTGTGCTTGAATGGTACAAGATTGGTTTCGATTATAATCAATTAATTCAAGATGTTATAGGTTTGTTTGGATTTATTTTCGCAGCTTTTAACCAGCCCTTTAAAAACATCGATACATTAAGTTTTGGTGAATCTTTTCAACAGTATTTATCTATTGATTTGTCGCTAGTAACTGTTGAACAATTGAATCAACATTGTACAAATTTTTCTTATTCAGGCAGTCAATTAAGCCGTGATGAAGCTCTTGATTTTTTATTTGCTACCCAAATACAGCCAAAACTCAACAAAGAAAACTTAACCTTTATCACTTTGTATCCAGCATCCCAAGCCGCTTTGTCCCAAATCAACCCACAAGACCCAAGCACGTCATTGCGTTTTGAAGTATTTTATCAAGGACACGAACTGGGCAATGGCTATCAAGAATTAACCGATAGTCAGGAATTACTAAAAAGGTTCAAACAAGACAACCAACAAAGACAAGCCCAAGGAAAACAAGTCATTGATATTGATTATCGACTTCTATCAGCCATGGAAAATGGCATGCCGGCTTGTTCTGGAATTGCAATGGGTTTAGATCGATTGTTGATGGTATTGTTGGGTTGCGAGAGAATTGAGAAAGTTTTGAGTTTTAATTCTGGGGATTCTTAGCCCTGCAATGCGATGTTTGGGATTGGTGAAAAATCAAGATGGAATGTGTTTATGTCTTAAATTCGGCAGATAATATTTATCTATGAGTTTATCGAAAATTTGTTGTTTGGCTTCGTGACTAAACACCAACCTACGGTGATTAAAGCGATTTCCACATGAAACTATGTACCACCGGAACCGCGACTTTAGTCGTGCTAA
>CAZLZZ010000076.1:0-14489 GCA_964564165.1 uncultured Alcanivoracaceae bacterium
CAGTTGGAATCAGAATTTAATTGGGAATTTTGATTTTTCGGTCAACCACTAGTTAAGAAGTAACTCGTTGAAATATATAGAAATATTTAACCAGTCTTAAAGCAAATTTTTTAATTAAAAAGAATTCATATCGGGTAGTTGGCTTTACAGACTGTGCAAGTATCCATGTTTTAATCCTACAAAGCCACCTGAATTTCTATTTTTCATTTTATTTTCAATCACTTATTAATATTTTCCTCAATGTTGTGATTTTTGCGTATTATTAAGTATTTTGTCGTTTTATACGCATAATTTAACACTTTTAAGCCCAATATTTCTTAATTTAGGCATATTGCTCTCTTTTTGTACAATGCTTGATGAATGCTGCTATGCCAATTATATTCAGCACTCTGGTAAAGTTATAACTCATGACCATCAGGCTAAATTCACCTTGGCATTTCTCTAATCCTCGCATGAGGAAATGATGCATTCCAGCTCGACATTTTATCGTTCCAAACGGGTGCTCTATCATTGCACCTCTTTTTTTCATTACTGTCGGGTCTTCTTTTAATCGTTGCTGATTTCGCTCCAGCACTTCTTCGTGTTCCCACCGATACAGTGAGCGTGTTTTGGATTTCTTACCTAAACATTTTTCTCTAATTGGACAGTTGTTACAATCTAATCTAGAACTTCTATATTGATGCATCTTTTTACCATTGTCTATAGTCACCTTTCCTTTTTTAGGTAGTGGTTTTTGCTCAGGACAATAATAACAATCATCATACTGGTTATAGGTAAAGTTATCTTTAATTATCCGACCTGATTTATTGGCTCTTTTTTGTTTAGGAACATAAGTTGTAATGCCATTGTCTTCACAGGCTTTAAGTTGCTTGCTGTCATAATAGCCTGAATCAGCTAAACCCGTTAACTCATCTACCTCTAAAACTTGCTTAGTTTCATTAAGTCTTTCAAATAGTTGGGCACAATCATTACTGTCTTGGATTAGTTTTTCCTCAACAATTAAGAGGTGTTTATCATCAGTTGTGGCCTGTGCATTATAACCTGCAACGGTTTTACCTCTTTTCCTCAATAACCTAGCATCTGGATCAATGGTAGAAATTTGTGTATCTTCGCTATTTCTTAATTCTTTTTGAAGGGTGAGTTTTTCTTGTTGTTTTTCTTTAAGCTTTTCTAGCTTGCCTGATAAGTCTTTATCATCAGTACTTGATGGGTAATTTGATTTGTCTTCTTGTTTGTCCTGATTGTTGATTCTATCTTGGTATTCTTGTATTTTATTTTCAATTCCAGCAAGTTGTTTCTTTAAGTTGTTTTCAGTATAAATACTACTTTTATTGGCGCTGGCTTTTAAAAATGTTCCATCAACTGCAACCAGTTCTTTGCCAAACAAATCTAATTCTTTGCACAGCAATACAAAGTCTTTATTGGCTTTTCTTAATGCTTTGGCATTGTCGCTTCTAAAGTTTGCTATTGTTTTATAGCTGGGTTTTGAATCTGACATCAACCAAATAACTTCTAAGTTAATTAGGCAAGTGCGTTCAAGTCTTCTTGAGCTATGAATTTTATTAAGATAGCCATAAAGATATAACTTCAATAAAGACCCAGGATCGTAAGCAGGCTGACCTGATGTAATTATTTGCTTGCTAGTTTTAAACCCAAGAATTTCTAAATTTAAACCATCAACATAGGCATCAATAGCCCGAACTGTATTATTAGCACCTACATATTCATCAATGCTCGGTGGAAACAGCATGCTTTGTTCTCTGTTTTTGGTTGCTTTGTATCGTCTTTTTCTCATGTTCTAATTTGGTGATTTACTTCTTATATTATACCATAATTTATGGTAAATTTGGAAGTTGAATACTTGCACAGTCTCTAAAGCCAACTACCCGATATAAGTTCTTTTTAATTAAAAAACTTGCTTTAAGAATAGTTAAATGTCTTGTAACTATTTAGCGAGTTTAAACTCATTTATGTAAGTTGTTGATTTATAAGACTTTGAAAGCATGGATTCTTTCGGGAGTTTACATGGACGTATTTACGTGTCCTTATAAATCAATAACTTACAGCTAATTTTAAGAATACGCTAAATAGTTACAATGTCTTTATATATTTCAACGAGTTACTTCTTAAACAAGTGCCATTAGGTAAACCCACCTTACAATTTTAACCGGGCAGTAATGCACACATAATTAGGAGTAACACAGAAATATTATGGATACCAATATACTCTATAAAGTCATGCTATTTTGGATGATATTTTATATTTCCCCGGGCCGGTATGGGTGGCAGTTATGGAAGCAACTCGCAAACTTAGTGTTGCTGAAATTTGGCAATTTTTTGTGAAGGTGTTTTTTCCCGCTAATATATCAATCCAATTCGTACAGGCCATTGTTTGCGTTATATTCGTTGAGTTTGTTTCCAGGTTCTTTTCACAAATAGGGCTGTTTCTTTATGTTTTAGGTGGCTTGTATATTTCTTATCTCGCTTACAAGATCCTGAAAAGTAAAAAATCGAATGTTCTGTTAGAGCTTAGCTTTGTAAATCTAGCAATGATTATGTTGTTGTCTCCAAAAATATGGCTGCTGTTTCCATCTGGTGCAGTGATTGTCAATCAACTAAGCCCAAACATGGCTTTGAATGCAGTTGTATTTGCTTTTGGTGTGTTACTGATATCAAGTTTAATGTTTGTTGTTTATATAATAATAGGAAAGATTGGTACTAAATTATTAAAAGACAATTTTTCTTATTTGGCATTTGGTTTACTTGTGGTATTTGCTTTGTTTTTATTTGGTGAAGCCTTTAGGGCATATTTATAACGGATAACATTATCCGTTATAAATAGACAAGCACTAACTACTAAATACTAATGCGCTTCATCCCAGTTATCACCCACTCCTGTGTCTACTTTTAACGGGATATCCAGCTTGGCTGCATTTTCCATTAAATCTTTAACAACAGCAGTCAACTCATCCAGCTTTTCTTCGCGGACTTCAAACACCAATTCATCGTGGACTTGCATGATCATGCGGATATCTGGGTTGTTTTTGGTTTCTTCATAAACCAACAACATGGCTTTTTTAATAATATCTGCAGCCGTACCTTGCATCGGGGCGTTGATGGCAGCGCGTTCTGCACCGGCACGGATACGACCATTGCGGTTCTTGATTTCTGGGAAATACAATCTTCTGCCAAACAAGGTATCGACATAGGCATTTTCTTTGGCTTCATCTTTGATATTTGTCATGAATTCAGCCACTTTGGGGTATTGTTCAAAATAGCGTTTCATATAATCTGAGGCTTCTTTGCGGGTTACGCCCAATTGTTTTGCCAGCCCGAACGCACTCATGCCGTACATCAAGCCAAAATTAATCGCTTTGGCAGCACGGCGTTGGTCTTTGCTGACTTCTGTAATATTTACCTCAAAAACTTGCGAAGCTGTGCGGCTGTGTACGTCTTGGTTTTTGGCGAATGAATCCAGTAAATTTTCATCTTGTGAAAGATGCGCCATGATGCGCAGTTCTATTTGTGAATAATCCGCTGCCATGATTTTAAAACCATCTGGCGCAATAAAAGCTTGGCGAATACGGCGGCCTTCGGTGGTGCGGATTGGAATATTTTGCAAGTTGGGATTGGAGCTGGACAGTCTGCCCGTGGTGGTAACCGCTTGGTGGTAAGAGGTATGAATTCGCCCTGTTCTTGGGTTGATTTCAAGCGGCAGTTTATCGGTGTAGGTTGATTTTAATTTGCTCAATGAACGGTTCTCGATGATGATTTTTGGCAATTCATGCTCTTCTGCCAACTCTTGCAGAACATCTTCTGAGGTTGAGGGCAAGCCTGTGGGTGTTTTTTTAATGACAGGAATGCCTTGTTCTTCAAACAAAATCTCTTGTAATTGTTTGGGTGAATTGAGGTTGAATTCCCTGCCGACCAATTCATAGGCGGCTTGTTTGAGCGTCTCAATTTTTAGACCCAATTGGTGGCTTTGGATTTTTAAGACATCCGAGTCTACCAATACACCTGTTTGTTCAATCTTAGCCAGCACATTAACCAGTGGCATCTCAATTTCAGAATAAACTTTTTGTTGTTGGGGTTGTTTGGCCAATAGTTCTTTTAGGGTCAAATGCAATTGTAACGTGATGTCTGCATCTTCGGCGGCATAATGGGTAGCGATGTCGATGGCGACTTGGGCAAAACCAATTTGTTTGACTCCTTTGCCACAAACCTCCTCGTATTTGGTGGTTTGGATTTGTAAATATTGCATCGCCAAGGTGTCCATGTCATGTCGACCATTGGTATCCAGCACATAAGATTCCATCAAACTGTCATTGTTCAAACCCGTTATTTGTATGCCGTATTTGGACAAGACATTCATGTCGTATTTAAAATGCTGGCCAATCAATTCTATATCAGGGTTGTTAATCACAGGAATCACCAAATCCAGTACAGTTTGCAAGTCCAATTGTCCTTCAATGATTTTATGGTCATCAATTAAACTCATCTCTACGTGGGCGATTGGCACATACGCAGCATCACCGGTTTTGTAGGCAAATGATAGCCCAACAATATCCGCAGTCATAGAGTTAATAGAAGTGGTTTCTAAATCAAAGGCGACTATTCCTGCTTTTTCAATGTCCTTTAGCCACTGTTTTAAGGTGTCTAAATCTTGGATGCAGGTATATTGGATTTTTTCTTTCTTAACTTCGGGTATCGCAGCAGCTTGGGAGGTGCTTGAAAACATATCTCCCTGGGCACTGCGTTGCAATGATTTAATGCCACAATCTTCTGCCAGTTGATTTAAGGCATCAACATCTTCGCCCTTAATTTTTAATTCTTCAACCTCGCATTCTAATTTTAATTCGGTATCAATGGTTACTAAGGCTTTTGACAGCGGGATTTTATCCAGTGCTTCTCGCAAATATTCACCCACTTTGCCTTTAACATTATCAGCATCGGCAATAATGTTGTCCAATGTTTGGTGTTGTGCCAACCATTTAACAGCGGTTTTTGGTCCAACCTTGTTCACCCCCGGAATGTTATCCGAGGTATCGCCGATTAAAGTCAGGTAATCAATAATTTGACTGGGTTCTACTCCAAATTTTTCAACCACTCCTTTGTAGTCGAATACTGTATTGCGCATGGTATCAATCAACATCACATCGTCATTGACCAATTGTGCCAAATCTTTATCGCCGGTTGAAATCACGGTTTTGAATCCCGCTTTGCTTGCCATAACACCAAGAGTACCCATTACGTCATCGGCCTCAACACCGATTTTTTCCAACAATGGTATTCCTAAAGCCTTAATAATGTCTTTGGTGGGTTGAATTTGCGCACGCAAATCATCAGGCATCGGCGGACGTGTGGCTTTGTATTGTTCATACATATCGTGACGAAAGGTTTTGCCAGGTGCATCAAATACCACTGCCATGTATTCTGGCTCGTATTCTTTTAACATGCGATTAATCATATTAATCACCCCATATATCATGCCTGTTGGCTCTCCTTTGTGATTTTTTAGTCGTTGCAATGCAGGGACAAAGTGAGCGCGGTACAAGTAGGCAGAACCATCTACCAAATATAGGGTTTTATCGGACATATAATTGCAGTGTTTTTAAAATTCTGATTATTTTAACATTTAGTTTGGCAAATTAAACAAGGATTCATTATTATAGGGTTTTTATTTATTATTTTGTCAATGAAAATTTTATTTGTATTTTTTGGTATATTACTCGCTTTTGGTGTTTCATCTGAAAGCTACAGAGATTTAAGTTTTGAAAAATTGCTATCAGCTGCCGAGTCTAATGATCCGGTCGCCATGGGGTTTTTGGCTGAAAATTATGAACACGGCAGTGGCATTAAAAAGGACATTCAAAAGGCACAACGCTGGTATAAAAAGTCAGCAGAGCTCAATTATGCGCCAGCGCAATACAACCTTGCGGTAATGCTATACGATGGTTCAATGGTTAATCAAGATTTGGCGCAAGCCTTTTTTTGGGCAGAAAAAGCAGCTGAACAATCCTACCCTACCGCACAATTTTTGGTGGCATCCATGTATGCACAAGGCAAAGGCGTTTATCAAAATAAACAACAAGCCAGAAAATGGTATCAAAACGCAGCCAACCAAGACAGTTCAATGGCAGCTTATAATTTGGCCCTCATGTTGTTGCAAGGAGATGGCGTGGATAAAAACGAAAAACAAGGTATGGAGTGGTTGAGAAAAGCCGCTAAACAAAACCATGTTCAGGCAATCTCGGTGTTGCGTTTGATTGAGAATCAAAATCAATAGAAAGGTGGTTCGCCATCAGGTTGTATGCTAAATCGTTTATAAGTCCACTGGTATTGTTCGGGCGCTTTATCAACGATGGTTTGTATTTTTTTATTCATATAGGCAACAGATGTTTCTAAACCTGTTCGAATTTCGTAACCACTTTCTTCAAAAAACACATCAAAACCAGTTTTAGTTCTTAGCGCATAAGCAAAAAATACGGGAACTTTGGTTTTAACTGCAAGTTTTGAAAACAATGTCATGGTATAGGTGGGAATGCCATAAAATGGCGCGAAAACTCCCTGCCCGCCTTTCGGGCGCTGATCGGGCAATATTGCCACAAAGCCTTTGTCTTTTAGGTGTAGCATGATTTTCCTAACACCTTTTAGATTGGCTTCTATTTGCAGAGCTTTGGACTTGCCTCGAAAGTCCACCAATATCTTTTCAATATTTTTATCGTCAGGTGGCTTGTACAAAAAAGCAAACTTATCAAAACGAGCCAAAACTAAGTTCAACACTTCCCAATTACCCATATGTGGTGCTGCCAACAAAAGCCCATTGCCTTGATTCAAAGCCTTTTCAAAACTTTCTAAACCACTAATGTTCTGGACGATATCGTTAACGTCTAGCTTCTTGTCCCAGAGTTTTCCTAATTCCATCATGTTCATAACCGCAGAGTTAATACTTTGCTTGGCAAGATTTATGGTTTGATCCTCCGATAAGTCGGGGTAGCATTTTTCAATATTGGTTAAGGTGATGTGCTTGTTCTTTTTTGAAAGTTTCCAAGTGACTTTGCCTAAAAACTTAGCCACATACCTGCTGTGCTTTAAGGACAAAGCTTTGCTGAGTTTCAAAATTAGTTTAAATATTAATGCTTTCAAAAGATGATGAATTTAATGATAAAAACCCATAATAATAGCAAACAAGAATTTAAGAAAGTCGCACCAGTCTTTTTTCAAAAAAAAACCACTCGGTCAAATTATTTGAGTGGTTTCTTTGTCCTTTTTAATCTTCCTGATTTTTCCCTATTTGTAATCCCTAAACTTCCCTGTTAAATTTGAGAAAATCCACGTCCCCAATTCTACACTGCTATTTTGCCAATAAAACTTATGGTTGGGTATAGGAAAACCACGCAATCTTTGTAGGAATTTTCATACAAAAGTCAAAACACCCTGTCTAAAATCACTTTCCAAAAAAAAACCGCCAGAAAAAATCTAGCGGCTCAATATTTTAGGTCATCCTAACCCCATCCTTTTCCCCGAGAGCAATCCAATTGCCAAGCAATCACCATCCTTACGCAAATACTTGAAGCCATATCCTTTGTTGTCCTTAAATTAGCTTAACAAACCATCCCTTGACTTGCTTCCATGAGCTCTATTATCCCCATGTTAGAATGTTTGACTATAGGAAAAAAGCTTTTTGTTTGTAGGAAAAATCCTACAGGCTGTAGGAATCGTCAAAATAGTAGGGTTTACGTATTTCGAATTTAATGGTGTTAATAAAGAAACAAACCTCCCACTTTTGCATTAATTTTTTTATAATCCCGAACCCCGATATAGAAACGAGTTTGAGAGTGCAAGTAATTGATGTGCATAAGGAATTCACAAAAACTGGGCACACCTCATTGGTGATAAGGTTTTTTGAGAGTTTCTTAGGCATATTAAGGACTTGTGCTCTCAATCTTGTTTTCTATGTCGGGATTTGGGATAATGTTCGGATGAAAGCATTGGTCCAAAGAGTAAAGCAGGCGAACGTGGTTGTCGATGGCAAAACTGTGGGTGAAATAAAACAAGGGATTTTGGCATTTATAGGTGTTGAACAAACAGACACAACACTCAACGCAGATAAATTATTAAAGAAGATCATCAGCTATCGAATATTCTCAGATCAAAACAACAAGATGAATTTGTCCTTACAAGACATCAATGGTGGATTACTATTGGTTTCACAATTTACCTTGGTTGCCAACACACAAAAAGGGTTGCGCCCGAGCTTTTCCTGTGCCGGTTCTCCAGAAACGAGCAAACAACTGTATGATTATATGATTGAACAAGCGCAATTGAGCGCGCTAAAGATACAAACAGGTGTGTTTGCTGCAGACATGCAAATTGCCTTAATCAATGATGGGCCGGTGACTTTTAATTTACAATGCTAGAAAAAAACACTTATGCCATCGCTACAGGCAACTATCAATCCACAAAGGCCGCTGCAGAAATATTAGACGCAGGTGGCAATGCCTATGACGCCATTTTAGCGGCTCTATTTATGTCTTTTGTCTGTGAACCGCTTTTGTCATCACCAGGTGGTGGTGGTTATTTATTGGCGCATCCAAATAATAGTCAAGCTAAAATCTTCGATTTTTTTGCACAAACTCCATTATCTAAAGACCAAACAAAAAAAGATTTCTATCCCATTCATGGAGATTTTGGTGCCACCAAACAAGAATTTCACATAGGCATGGCAGCAGCTGCTGTTCCTGGTGTTCCTGCAGGCATTCACGCCATTCACAACCATTATGGCAGTATGTCTTTAGCCGATATTGCCAATGCTGCTATTAATTTAGCAACTCAAGGCATGGTTGTTGATAAACTACATGCCGAAGTAATACAAATACTGAGCCCTATACTCGATTACTCCAGCCATGCCAAAGCACTGTTTTCCAACAAACAGCAACAACTTTTAAAGCAAGGCGATATCAAGCCCAATCAACACTTGGCGCAATTTTTAAGTAAATTGACCAACAACCCTATGGATTGGTTTTATTGCGATACTCCTGCAAATGATATTGTGGCCGATATGCGCCATCATCACGGGCTATTGAGAAAAAATGATTTCCAAAGCTACCAAGTTCATATCAGAAACCCTTTGATTGAAACAATAAACAACTGGAAAATTATCACCAATACCGCACCATCAACAGGTGGAAAACTCATTATTGAACAATTAAAACACGCCAATAATCATAACAATCAACAAAAGAGTGGCAGCAGTCAGTTAATAGAGGCCATGGTTTATGCTGACAAGCTCAAAAACAACGGTGACTTTCAAAGCTCAAAAGGCACAACCCACATGAGCGTGATAGATGCAAAAGGCAATGTCGCAAGCCTGACCATTTCTAATGGTGAGGGCTGTGGATATGTTGTTCCCAACAGTGGTTTTATGCTGAATAATTTTTTGGGTGAAGAAGACATCAACACTAATGGTTTTTTCAATTTTAAAGAGAATACCCGCATGGCATCCATGATGTCTCCCACCATCTTAGCAAACAAAGAAACCAAAATAGCACTTGGAACAGGCGGCTCAAACCGCATTAAAACCGCCATGTTTCAAGTGATTTGGCAAATTATTGCAGAAAACAAAACCTTAGATCAAGCCATTAACCACCCGAGATTTCACTATGAAAATGGCAAATTAGATATCGAAAAAGGGTTTAACCAACAAACCATCAAAGCTTTAGAACAAAAATACCCAAACATAAACCTCTGGCAAAACAGAAGCCTCTACTTTGGTGGAATAAATGCCGTTCAACACGGCAAAAAGAACTTAGCCATTGGCGATAGTCGCAGGAATGGTGTGGGATTGGTTAAAGTATTTAAGGGTTTGATTTAAAACATCGGGAACCTTTTTCTTTCGAGATGCATCTTGTAAATAAGCACAGCAATATTGGCTGTATTTATTAAATCTCAAATAGGAAAAAATCATGTTAAAACTCAAATTCAACGTTCATAAAATTTTAGTCGCCCTTTCGTTAACCGCCTTGTTTGTCGGTTGTTCGACTGCAAAACCAGATAAAGTCACCAAACAAGAAAAGCTAACCGATGCGAATATCGCAGCGATTGTTGTGGGTGCCAACAATATAGATATTTCAGCAGGCAATATCGCTTTAAAACGTTCTAGCAATAAACAAGTCATTGAATTTGCCAACAGAATGATTATTGACCATCAATCTGTTTTGGCATCAGCTATAGAATTGGTCACGAAATTAGGCATCACACCTGTCAATAATGATTTGGTCTTTACACTGGCAGAACAGTCAAAGAATCATGAAGCCGTACTTAATAATTTAACAGGTGCTGCTTTTGATAAGGCCTATATCGATCACGAAGTGGCTTATCATCAAGCAGTAATCGGCGTGATTGAAAATCAATTAATTCCTTCGGCACAAAATGCTGAATTAAAGGCTTTACTGGTTTCTGTATTGCCCGCGTTTAAAGCGCATCTACAACATTGTCAAATGATTGCCAAGTCACTGTCATGAGAGTTACATTAATCACGGTGTTCTTCACGCTATTGATGTTTTCAAATAGCCAAGCGGGCGAAGGCCATAAACCTCACCAGGTGCACATCATTGAAATAAAGGGCTTTGAATTTGTTCCCGCTCATGTAAAACTATCGCGGGGTGACAAAGTGATTTGGATAAACAGAGACTCAATTCCTCACAATATTGTTAATCGGAAAAATGATAAAACACTTTCTCCTACATTGGCCAAAGGCGATGAATTTAGTATCATCATTAAAGAAGACATAGATTATGCCTGTGGTTTTCATCCATCAATGCTTGGTGACATAAAATTAAAATAATCATTAGGAGTAAAGAAACAACTGCCTTTGCTCCTAAATTTAATGAGAAATAAACCATGATACAATCATCTACAGCCAATAAAACCAAGTTCCAAGTTCAAGATATTAAAGTGCCCGCTACCCATATCTCTGATGAAGACATTATCAATACAATAAAAGCTGAAGGTTTTATTGCTTATGGCAGTATTGTTCGGCGTTATAACCAACGTATGTTTCGAGTTGCTCGCAGTATAATTACCGATGATGCAACAGCCATGGACATTGTCCAAGAGGCACACATTAAAGCTTATACCAAGATTGAGTCGTTTCAAGGCAAGGGCAGTTTTGCTGCTTGGATAGCCCAAATCACCCGAAATGAAGCGTTAACGTATTTACGAAAAAATAAAAAAGAGGTCACCATGGGAGTAGAAGAACAATCAATAGTAGAATCTTTAACCCCTAGAAAATCCGACGAGTCCATTCAAAACCAGCCTGACTCAGTGTTTGATAACACTTATATGCAAAACCTAATCAATAAGAATTTAGACAAACTTTCTGAAAAATTCCGTTCAGTTTTTGTGTTGCGTGCGGTAGAACAATTCAGCTCCAAAGAAACCGCCAAAATATTAAACATCAATGAAATCACCGTAAAAACCCGTTACTTTAGATCCAAGAGGTTTTTGCGCAATGAAATTCAAAATCATCTGGGTTCTAAAGACATCAACATATACGAGTTTGGCCATAAAAATTGTGACCTTGTTTTGTATAATGTTTTGAAGGCTATTTCAACTTTATAGAGAGTTTTGCAAAGCTCTCATATAATAACTTCAACATCTCCTCAGTTGCAACCTCGGTGTCTTTTTCTAAAGTTAGACAATTGACAAAAGCCGCTCTTATAGCCAATTCCAACAGGCCATCAATCTGATACTTGTCATTGTTTAGTGCCTTGTTTAACACTTTATTTAACCTTTTTTCAACAAATCTTAATTTGAGAAGTATAATGGGTATAATTTTATCCAGTTAACAATTATGAGTGAAAACCAAACAGATAACAATAAAAATAAAGCAATTGAATCCGAAGTGGTTGATCGGCTTAAAGAGGAACAGCATAAAGAAAAACAGCATAAAGAGGAACAGCTTGAAGAGGATGTCAAACCTATTCAAACTAAACCAAACAAGAAAACCTCATTTATGGGTTCTCTGACATTTGTTTTGTCATTGTCAGCATTAGCAATCAGCGGATACATGTACTATTTGCAGTACTACACACCATCAAATACCAATGGCAATGAAGAATTAAAATCTTCAATTTTGATTCTAGAAAATCAGACAGAAAAGCATATTTCACAACTCAATCAACAACTAACAAAAGTTCAGCAAGAAAACAGTGAATTGAGTGCGCAGTTTAAAGCGTTACAAACTCAAATTGAACAAGGTATCGCTAACTCTGAAGGTTCAAACTCAAGTAGTGAACCAGCAACTCAAGCCACTGAGGTTTTCGATGATTCAATAATTAAGCAGCAAATCACCGATTTAGAAGACAAATTGACCACTCAGGACAACCTCATTGAGCAATTACAAACCCGTTTAAACAACGGTAATTTGCAGAGCAAACAGTCTCTACAACAATTAAGTTCAGAATTAAAATTGCAATTGGCGAGTCATCCCAGAACTCTGCCAGTTACATCCGAGGAAGACAACAGTAAGTCACTGGTTAAATCTTTGTTACAAGAAGCCTATAAACAGCTCAACATCAACGGCAATGTTGTCCGAACTCTAGAACTACTCGCCAAAACAACAAAACAACTATCGAGCTTAACCGATATGCGTTATGGTCGTTTGGCGAATGAATTAATGGACTTTTCACAACAATTGGACAATATGCAGCAACCAGATGTTGCTTCATTAAAAGCGCAAATTATTGATTTGTCAGAAAAAACAGAACAGCTGAATTTTATTCAGGCACAGAATGCCAAACAAGACGCAAAACAAGATGACAAAGATTCTTCTTGGTACACGAACTTGATTAGCATTAAGAAAATTGACGAAAATCAATCGCCAAAACTCTCTATAAGCGAGCAAATCACTATTAGAAATGTGATTAGTAATCATTATCAAATGCTACAACTGGCATTGATGAGCAACAATCAAGATTTGTGGTTGTCTGAAATCCAACAATTACACTACTTATTGAATTTACACTTTGCTGATAGTTCACAAACCATCAACACCCAATTAACCGAATTGCAATCCATAGATACAAACCCTAAGTTGCCAGATTTAGAAACGTATCTACAGCAATTTAATGCGATTAATAGCGGCAATGAGGATGAAAATGAGAACGAGTAAGCTATGAAAAAGTTAATCACTATTATTATTGTCATTGGCTTGACCTTACTTGCCGCTTTTGTCACTCCTTGGTTGATGAAAGATCCTGGCATGGTAAGTGCGCAATTAATGGGTTATGAAATTCAAATGACCTTTGTTGTGGCTTTGGGCTTGTTCATTGCCTTTATCGTGTTGTTTTGGTTGGTGGTGTATTTCTTGCGTTTGCCAAAAAACGTTATGAAGAATATATCCATCAATCGTTCTCGAAAATCTTTTGCCAAGGGTTTGTTGGCATTGTCTGAGGGCAAGTGGAAAGTCGCAGAGAAACAGTTGTTGATTTCAACCAAAAACAGCCTGACACCAGAGTTGGGGTTTATGGCAGCAGCGCGCGCAGCAGTGGCACAAAACAAACTGGATGATGCCTTTAGTTATCTGGATGATGCTGAAAACAGTACCGACAACCCTCTGACCGTTGATTTAACCCGATGTGAATTGTGGGTAAAGATTGGCAGTTATGACACAGCCATCAAGTTACTGAATCGCATCTTAAAAAGTTATCCCAACAACCCCAGGGCTTTGTATTTAATGACTCAAGCCAGCCAACATTCAGGCCAGTGGCAACGCTTACGCGAAATATTGCCGAAAGTAGAAAAACTAGCGATTCTGCCACAAGAAAAAGTCAACTTGTTAACCCAACAATCAATACAACAACAATTGAAATCTGCCGAATCAGAAACGCAATTATTAGACACTTGGAACAGTTTAAACAAACAACAGAAGGGCGAATACAATTATATTTTAGCCTATTCACAAACTGGGCTGAAACTGGGCTTGTACGAACCAGTCGCAAAATTAACCGAAACCGCCCTAAATAAAGATTTTTCAGAACCCCTATTAGCTATTTGGAGTCAACTGAACATTGATGATAAACAAAAAACCAACACCGCAGAAAAATGGTTAAAAAAACACCCAGAAAATGCCCAACTATTAAGCATACTTGGACAAATGTGTTTAAAAAACAAGCTGTGGGGCAAAGCCCAGTCTTATTTGCAAAAAAGTCTAGGAATCAACCCCAATGCAGCAACCTTCAAATTGATGGCACAATACTTTGACGCTGTTGGCGAACCAGATAATGCGCTAGAAGCCTACAGACAAGCAGAAGGAACGAGCAGTCAGTTGGTCTTAATTGATAAAATAAAAAAATGATTACAAATAAATAGTCTTCACTTGATGTCTTTAGTTGGTGCTTGACCGAGAAAATATTCGTAGCGAGGGAAAGTCTGGTTTGAAGCAAAATATTTCATTATTTATGCGTATCATCCTGATACTTACCGCT
>CAZLZZ010000077.1:0-14247 GCA_964564165.1 uncultured Alcanivoracaceae bacterium
TGTAACTGCTCACCCACCGTCGTCATTCCCGCGAAGGCGGGAATCTATTGTCTTTATAAAAAAACTAAAAGGCAAAACAGCCTTAAAAAGAAATAAATGTATACTTTTTAAACACTGGATTCCCGCCTTCGCGGGAATGACGGGGTGAGTAGTTACATCTTTCTTAATAAAACAATATGAGGATAAGAATATGGGTATGATGTCAGAATTTAAAGATTTTGCAATGAAAGGAAATGTCGTTGATATGGCTGTAGGTATCGTGATTGGCGCCGCATTTGGTAAAGTAGTCACATCTCTGGTCAATGACGTAATTATGCCGCCAGTTGGCGTACTAATCGGTGGAGTCAATTTTTCTGATTTGGCATTCACCGTTCAAGAAGCGACGGCCGATGTGGCAGCTGTGACTATTAACTGGGGAAACACCGTGCAAATGCTTATTAACTTTACGATAGTTGCATTTGCTATTTTCATGGTGGTTAAAGGCATGAATAAAATGAAGAAAAAACAAGAAGAAGCACCAACCGCTCCAACCAAACCTTCAAATGAAGAAGTGCTTTTAACGGAAATTCGAGATGCTTTGCGAAATAAATAAGGTAACAACACAATAACCTTTTAAAACTCCGTAGGGTGCGGACCCATGTCCGCCCGTTGTCTAAATTTACAATAATTTATACATGGATGTTTATTGTTGATTGACCAAGAACCCAACCAGTGGGAGCACACACATGTGCCCCCTACGCAGGATTTGTTTTGGCTATTGTATTTATTGACAATAAAAAATTAAACCATCTGTTCTGCTAGAATCTTTCAGTAGTTGGCTTTTAAATAAAAAACTTGCGTAACAAGTCACTATAAAAATCAAAAGATTTATCTGAAGATAACGTAGATTTAAAACCAAACCACCAAAGCATTTAAACCTTCTGAATTCGTCAATTACAACACTCCGTCATAGCTGCGAAGGCTTGGGCCAAACGGCAGGAAAGAAGTTTAGCCACGTGAAACGACCCGCAGTGCGAGTCGTAGCTGCAGTGAGAGCATCTCAAAATTAAAAACTTGAACCCTTAGATTCGAAGTGTTGTTCTAATCATTCAAAGAAATTATAGTGCTTAGAATTAACTTTAATTCCTTCAAGGGTGTGACCATCTTCATGTTCGCCAAAAAGTCTAAATGCACCAAGTCCTCCAATAGACATCTTATAACTTGGTTTGTTTGTAACATCACCAAATAGGCCTCTATCATCAATGAACTCACAACTTGGTCCTGTAGCTGTATCATTCTCCGATTTTATACTGCAGATAATATCTCCTACAAGATGATAATCAGGGAAGTTATCAAACCTATAAATTGTATAAACTATATCTTCAATGCCATCTCCATTTCTATCAGCAAATCTCTTTTTAGGTATAACAATTGTTTCTGATATAATTGAAAAGGGCTCAACTGGCACCACAGAAACATTGCTATTGTAGTGATAAACAAAAGTCCATACACCCTCTAGATCTGGAAAGCTATAACTAGTTTGCTCTGGAAAATCTACAGAATTTGCAACGCCAAAGATAATAGGTACAATGTTTTGTTCTTCACCTCCGTTCACACTCAATAGTGCATGGTTTTTTTGACTAAATTTTATATGTATTGTTCCTAGGTAATCGGTGACTACTGGAAATATATAATTAGTGTTAAAGCTATTGCCATTTTCAAATTGCTGTAATTCGGCATCTATTGTCCACATCACATTGTCTTCATTCGATGGCACAAGATCAGCCACAAAGGTTAACCACAGCTGTTTGCCTTGTTCATCATAGCCATAATAAACGCCAAATACCTTGCCATTTTGTACATCTACACTAAAGCCTGTTCCTGATTGTTCTGGGTTGTACCAAGTGCCATTGTAGGGTTCTGTCCTTTGAGTGAAACTTTCACAGTCAACACAAGGCGATATCGGACCGCTTTGAGCGAACA
This sequence comes from uncultured Alcanivoracaceae bacterium, assembly GCA_964564165.1. Classification (GTDB taxonomy): domain Bacteria; phylum Pseudomonadota; class Gammaproteobacteria; order Xanthomonadales; family Marinicellaceae; genus NORP309. The sequence goes on from CAZLZZ010000077.1 coordinate 1,963, forward strand.
CACTAACACTAACACTCATAATCAGTGTTAATATCATTGTAGTAATTAATTTATTCAGCTGGATTCGAGTCATAATATTCTCATCAATTGGATGATTAACTTATTAAGCTATAATATAGCTAATCACCCAATTTCATTAAAAGTTTATAGGCAACCGTTATATCTGTATGCTGGCACTTGATTGCTATAGGCGCTACAACCTGCCATTGCAAGCTTGAGCGCGTAAATACCATGTCCCAGAACTGACATTGGCTAAAGCGCTAGTATTGCTACCACTATACAACAAAACAGGAGAAGTAAAACTTGAACTGGTAGATTTATAAAGCTTATATTCTGTTGCTTTAAACTGTGCTGCCCTGTTGATTATCTGTATTTTTGTTTAACATGTTCAATTTTCCTAAACAAATCTGTTTTATTGTTATTCGGGTATTTCACCAAATTCAGTATAATCAACTCTACTGGCTTCAAAAGTATGACCGTCAACAGTTTCACCAAACAATTTTGATGAGCCAAGTCCACCAAGTGAAAAATGGAAATCTGTCGCCCCAATCGGAGAGATGCCATATGTATCACTAAAGATACAACTAGGTTCAAGTATCTGGTTGTTTTCTTGAAGGTTGCATTTGATTCTTCCAATAGACAATATTTCACTTGAGCCAAAGAAATGTGCAACACCATAATTTACCATCGTATTCTTAGAGCTATCTTGGGTAATAACTTTGTTACTAAGAGTAAGTGCAATAGATGAGTAACCCCATTGCCAAGGCCTATTAGGGATGACTTCTTCATTAATATCAATTACAAAGCTCCATGTCCCGCCCAACTCTGGTAACCGGTATGAAGTTTGTTCAGGAAAATCTGCCGTGGCACTTGTGCCAAATACTAGTGGAACTATATTTTGAGCACTCCCATCATTAAAAGTGACTGAAGCGTAGTTCTTTTGTTTAAACTCAAAAATAACGCTATATTCAGAATCACTACCTTCAGGTGATTGATAGTCGCAATTGATGCAATTGCCATTTTCAAAACGCATCATTTCAGATTCAACTATCCACATCACCTCAGGGTTATCAGAAGGAATTAGATCTCCAAGGAAAGTCCACCAGAAGGGCTTTCCTTGTGAATCATACCCATAATAAGCACCAAACAACTTGCCGTTTTGTACTTCAATGCTATACCCCGAACCTGATTGTTCAGGATTATACCAAAGACCTCTAACTGGTTCAGTTCGAACAGATAATTGGTCACAATTGATACAAGGAACAATAGGGCCTTGTTGAGCGATTAATGAGAAGGAAAAAAAGACCAAGAGTGATATCATCATTTTTTTTATATTCATAACTATTCTCGTTTTAGTTGCTTTCATCTAAAAATGAAAGCAACTTTTTTAAAATTACTTGGATTCAATATTGAAAATTATAAACAGCTACTAATGCGGCTTGCAGTAACTTGGTTACTATAAGGGCTACAACCAGAAGCATTACAAGCTTTTGCTCTTAAATACCATGTTCCCGAACTAACATTTACTCCTGTTTGTGTATTTGTTCCTGAGTACTGCAAAACAGCGTTTGTGAATGAGGAGTTGGTAGATCTGTAAAGTTTATACTCAGTTGCTCCCGATTGGGCCGTCCAGTTTACTGTATTGAAACCATAACATTGTCCACTTTGTTTAGATATCGGATTAGGAGCTGTTGGAACAGAAGAAGTGTTTGCTCTCCATTGTGAAGCTATTGGCATAGCAGTGTTCAGCCAGCTTTTCATATTCCTACCATTCCCTCCGTACTCACCTGTAGAAACGCCATTAAAGTATTTTGAAGGGTTGCTAAAATAAGGTATTCTCTCACAAAAAGCATAAGGACCATTTCCAGTAAATGGACAGCCTACATCAGCATAACCTCCCATAATGGTTTGCCAGTGAATTTCTTGACCTCCATCAAAGGGTTCAAAAAAGAAGTATGTTTTTCCACGAGAAGATACCCATGTTCCGTTCGGTGTAATGGTGTCAACAGTATGTTTCCCCCCTAAGACATGACCGATTTCATGAATTGCAGTTAAGTCACCTAAAGCATATGAGTCAACACTGGTTGCAATAGCTTGAGCTGGGTTAAAATAATCTAAAGCAAAACCACCAACTCTACCAGGTTGTCCAGGATAGCAACCACTCGCAGCGTATTCGCTATAAAGTACAAAAGCAATATCAGCATTGTATGAAATCATTTCCTGATTTAAAGTTGCAAATGAACCTTGCCTATACCACAGAGTATTCACAATCCCCCAGTAACGACATTGACCAGAAAAAGTTGTATTTGCAGGCAGAACCCCAACAGAGTGTATGTAGTTTGTACTTGAAATGCCACTTCTGCTTAAAATTGCATTCATTTCAGACACAATTGTACTAACTAGTAGCGAAGGGTTACTTACATCAGACGCATAATAAAATAATATATCAACTCTTCCTGAGCCACTTGATTTACTGTAATTAACAGATTTCTCTACCTGTCCATTGCCAATAACTTCCTCTTCTAAGTCTTTTGTCATTAATCTTTTTTCAAGTTGGGCAATTGAATGTTTGTTAGCTGGTCCTTGAAGTGGTTTGATGATATAAATATATTTCCCAAAATTAATTTTACCCATGACGGCTTTATCAGATATTGATAGTGTGAAAAAGTCATTTGAGTCATCGGCAACATAACCTGTATAGGTCACAACATCCTCGCCTTTTATCAAATTTTGTACATTTTCAACATTGAGCAATACTGGTTTGTTAATATTTGGCAATTTCATAGAAATTTGATGTCCAGCCATTTGAGTGTTGTCAATTGAGTAAAATTTCCCTTTATTGCCTTTTATGACATTTAACCCTTTTAAATTAAATGTTATATAACTGGCATGAATAAGTGCCTTATCATTTCCAAGACTGGCTTGTTTTATATGTTCTTGAGAAATTTTCTGCAGACTGATGTTGACGAAATCAGGTCGATGTTCTAAGGCGCGATAGTTGTTTGAGTGTGCTGTTGTGCCAATAATTAGGCAAGCGAGTATGTATGTATGTATGTATGTATGTATTTTTTCATAATAGTATCCTATGTCAATTTAATAAATTTATTATTCCAAGCGATTAGGAGATAACCACTGTAAAATAAAATTTCTTATCTTTCCTAAATAATGAAAATAACCCTACAGGTTAATGTGTCAAATGAATGAGTCAAATTCGATTGTTTAGTAAGACACGTTAAATTGTAACACAAATCTTGTTAAGCTTCCTAAAATTTATTCAAAGAATAGAATAATCGGCAAATATTCAATTTATATTATGCCAATGGATTGGTTAAAGCATCGCTCCTAATAAGAGCAAAGCTTTATAACCTGGATTGTGAAATTTTCATTGCGTTTCCGCTTTTGATTTTTTAATCTGTGTCATCTGCGAAATCTGCGGACAAATTCTTTGATCTTGATCTTATTAACACACCTTGCAAAGGTGTAGTTCTTTCGGACTGAATGACATGGCTAAATATAACTCTTAAAAAATAATAAACAGTTATTCTTCTAGAATCTTTTTAACAATCGTTTTAAAATCAAGCCTTAATCCATTAAGGCTTTATTATGTCTTTTAAGACCACCACAATTGATACACAAGACAAGCAGAAGTTTTACCAACTGCTTTTACAGCAAGTTGAAGGTCTTTTACATAATGAAACCGACTTAATTGCGAATGCTGCCAATTTAGCCAGCCTTTTATATCATTCTTTAAATGATGTTAATTGGACGGGGTTTTATCTATTAAAAAATAACGAGTTGGTTTTGGGGCCTTTTCATGGGCAGGTGGCATGTACTCGAATTCCACTAGGTCAAGGTGCTTGTGGTACCGCATTTAGCCAAAATAAAACTTTAAGAATTGCCGATGTAAGTGCATTTAAAGGGCATATTGCTTGTGATTCTTCCAGTGCTTCTGAAATTGTTATCCCGCTAAACGTAAATGGTAAAACCATTGGGGTATTAGACATTGACAGCCCAATTTCTGATAGATTTGATGAAGTAGACCAACACAGCCTTGAGAAAATAACGCAAATATTTTGCAACAAGGTGTCAAATTACGATACTTTAAGTTCATAATCTTACTCTTTTTAATTTAAACCTTCATCAAAGAAGAGTTTTCATTTATGCTTGTTTACAGTTAACACAAGCGACATAAATATGAATAACAAAAGACAACAACTATTTCATTGGCAACAACACGGCTATATTGATGATTCAAATATTTACAAAGCTTTAGACCTTACTGGATCCAACCCCACAGGGCAACAATGGCATTTTTTTATTGGTCAAATGTTATTGTGGCTGGGTTTGATAGCCATTGCACTTGGTACTATCTTTTTCTTTGCTTACAACTGGGCAAGCTTATCTAGTTTACAAAAATTTGCTTTGATACAAGGCTTATTGGTAGTCGCCACATTTTTTTATACTCAAACCGAACCCCAATCGGTTACCAGCACTGCTATTTTATTCTTTCTGGCATTATTAATCGGTGCATTGTTTGCCTTATTTGGCCAAACCTATCAAACGGGAAAAGATCCCTGGCAGTTATTTTTGATATGGACGTTATTTATCACACCTCTTGCACTGACATCAAAGAGCAGCAGCTTGTGGTTGTTGTGGCTAGGGCTAGCAAACCTCACTTTGTTCCTATTTTTAGAAACTCGTCATGGTTTTTTCGGTATTCTATTTCGTAACGAACGTACATTATTACTCTATGCTTTTTTAAATTTACTGCCTGCTATAGCCTTTGAATTGTTATATACAAAGAAACTACTTGCCGATCGAATTGCCTCTCAAGTGGCTCTTATTGCTACTATGGCCGCTTTTACTTGGGTGAGCATTTATTCCGTTTTTGAAATATTTGGCACTTCTAATAAAGGCCTTGATTTGATTGTATATTTAATGTGGATGGCTGGGGTATATTATTTTTACCGTGTAAAAACCATTGATGTTTTGATTTTATCCAGCTGGCTTGTTAGCGGCATTGTTTTCATATTGGCCCTAGTTGCTAGAGGCATTGGTAATAATTTTTATGAAGGGGCATTCTTGCTGATGGCCTTTCTATTAATTGCCTTGTCTACTGTCGGAGTTAAATGGTTATTAAAACTTCTTAAGCAAGTCAACTCAAATGATTTTATCCAAGGAGAAACCTCATGAATACACAACAATTGTGGGAAAAACTAACTCACCAACAAATCGTATCTGGTGATAAACCTGATAATGATCATGTGCTAATCCCTTGGTATATTCGTTGTATTCAAGGTTTTGCTGGCTGGTTAGCAGCAATTTTCATCATGGCATTTTTAGCGTTATTTTTTAGCTTCTTGTTTAAAAAACCCACTGGTGGTTTGTTGGTTTCTCTGGGCTTGATTTGTTCAGTGGTTGGATATGTAATTATTCGCGCCAAACAAAATGACTTTATCGACCAACTTGGCATGGCATTTAGCTTATGTGGGCAAATCTTGTTTTCATTTGGGGTGTTTTCCTACTTAAAAATAGACAAAACAACTGCTGCATTTATTCTGGGCTTTTATCAACTGGCTTTGGCATGGTTAATTCCGCAATATGCCCACCGATTATTGTCCACAGCATTTGGTTTATTTGCTTTATTGATAGCGATTAATTTAGCTGGTTATTACGGCATCGGAACTGCATTGATTGCTGTTATGTTTAGTATTGTCTGGATTAAAGAAACCAATTGGTCGCAACACTATCAAAAATGGGAACCCATAGGCCTAGGTATCGCATTAACTATCATCTTTAGCAGTGGTTTTTTGATTACAAGCAAACACCTACTCAGAGAAACATACCGAACTCCTACCGGATGGTTATTTGAACATGCAGAATTGGTCAGCAGCATACTGATTGCCTTGGTATTTCTTAATCTTATTGTTACCTTGCTAAAAGAACACAAAATCAATTTTGATTCTAAAACAGCCATACTGAGTTTTGTTGCAGCTGCTGGCCTGGTGTTAATCAGTTTTAAGATCTATGGGATCAGTACTGGACTATTGATTGTTCTTGTTGGTTTTGCAAGACAAAGAATGGTGTTAATCGTGCTGGGTGTTTTTTCAATAGTTAGTTTTTTCTCCTGGTATTACTACAATTTACAAGCCACTTTGCTATTTAAATCCATTGTATTAGTAGCAATGGGATTATCAATGCTTGCCTCTTGGTTTGTTTTTAATTACCTTTATAAAAACAATAGCAACAAATCTATAATTGCTTTCAAAATACGCGGCATAAACAAACACCAATGGTTAAGCATCGCCACTATTGTAATTACTTTGGTCGTTATTAACTTCAACATCAACAAGAAAGAAACACTTATAGAAACCGGCGAAGTGTTGTTGTTGAAATTAGCCCCTGTTGATCCGAGATCAATTATGCAAGGTGACTATATGCGTTTGCGGTTTGGTTTGGCGAATGAAATAGCCAGCGAAATAAGGAAGCTTAACGAGACAAATACAATTCCTCAATATTACGATGGAAAAGCTATTGTGTCAAAAGCCCCAAACAACATCGTCTCTTTTATCGAATTATACAAAGACCAATTGATTGAAAAAAATCAACGATTAATGCCCTTTAAATACCGCAATGGCATAGTCAAATTTACCACGAATGCATTTTTCTTTGAGGAAGGTCAAGCCAGTCATTTTCAACAAGCAGAATACGGCGAGTTTAAAATGTCCGAAGATGGAGAAATCCTTTTGGTACATATGGTAGACAAAGATTTGAATATTCTATAAAACACAACAATGAAAATTATACCAGTATTACTCTATTAATCTCTGCAGACTTTTGTGGAACGATGGCTGTCCCAGTATTGATTAAGGTCTCTTCAAAGGTATCATCATTTTGATAAGAAGAAACCCCAAAAGTTGCGGTAATGCCATAATCAAAATCTTCAATTTCAATGGCAACATCTGCAATCTTATGCCGAAGATTTTCAGCAACTCCATAAGCTTGATTGACATTGGTCTGAGGCAGTAAAATCAAAAATTCATTGCCTGCCCAACGAGCTATCATATCTGTGTTGCGCAAATTTTCTTTCAGCCGGTTGCTGATTTCTATTAAAATAACATCTCGGTGATCATATTTGTTTTTGACAATTTTAAAAGAATCTAAAACTACCATAATAACAGCCGTATCAGAACTTTCATCGCGCCTGTTTTTATCGTTCACACTCACTTGCTCTAACAATTTCCGTCGATTGGGCAAACCTGTTAAAATATCGGTCATTACTTTTCTATTGATCTTCGCTTTCATTTTGTATACCCCATGTTGGTATTGATAACAAAAAATTACAATAAAATTATAACTGACCGATTAAAGGCAAGTAAACGTATACAAGCCCTCGGCCTATATAATACTTGAAATTTAACCAAAAATTAATCAAGTACTTAAACACAACGACCAAAAGTGACTATTTTTTCAGGTAATTACCGCTCGAAACTAATGCTTTAGTTACAACATCTCGGCTATGGTTAGTACGGGGTTTATAAAAAATATAAGGCCTTGCATTCTCTTCTTATACCGCATAACGTGAGCAGTAATATCGCAGCTATATGCTTTAAGGAACTTCTGATTTATTGTAATTATTAGACGACAATTAACTTGACCGAGAAAATATTCGTAGCGAGGGAAAGCCTGGTTTTAGGCAACACAACTCATCATTTATGCGTATCATCCTGATACTTACCCACATCCGTGTGGGCTAACATGAAAATACTCTCCAGGAGTATTTTTGACGAGGATAAGAAGGAGTTTTGGCAAAAATTCTTCAGGAAATGATCTCATATAAATCTACATGGATGTAGGCAAGTATCAGGGCGATACGCGTAAAATCCAGCTTTTCCGTAGTAGAATATTCTTTCTCGGTCAAACACTATTTATCAGGGGCTCCTGAATAATCGTCAATAATACCTAAGCTTTTTGCCCGTTTTTGCCAATTTTCTCTGGCGAGTTGCTGCATGTCAGAACTGGTATCGTTTTCATCCATAATTTCCAGGCCTAACAGTGTTTCAATAACATCCTCCATAGTTACCAAACCAGCAATTGATCCGTACTCATCAACAACCAGAGCGATATGTTCTTTTTTTTCAATGAATTTTTCAAATAAACCAGGTATTGGTGCACTTACAAGGACAATCAGTAATTTACGTTTTAAATCTATTAACTTTATTTCATTGTTGTCTTCAGCAACATTTTTATACACATCATTTTTTAAAATATAACCAGTAATGTCATCCCTGTTATCTTTATAAACAGGGATTCTTGAAAAATGCAGGTCTTTATTTTTATCGAAAAAGTCTTTTACAGTTTGATCCTCGGCGGTTATTTCTAGTACTGTTCGCGGTGTCATTATATTTTTGGCTAAAATGTTTCTAAAATTCAATAGGTTTTTAATTACTTTAGATTCTGATTCTTTAAAGATGCCTTCTTCATGAGCAATATCTGTCATTACCTGAAAATCTTCTCTACTTAACATACTTTGACCGTGATTACTTTTACCGAAAAGTTTTGTAAATAATTGCAGTGCCCAGATGATACCAAGCCATTTGCAGATAAAAATCAGCAGTGTTAATATTCTGGTGGAAATTCCCGCCAGTTCTTTCCAGTATGTTGCTCCTATAGTCTTGGGGATGATTTCTGAGAGCACTAAAATCAGAGCGGTCATAATAACAGAAACTATCCCGACGATGTTATCTCCCGAGCCAAAAGCTTTTTCAGCCTGCACACCTACCAAAATCGCTCCAACAGTATGCGCAATGGTGTTTAGTGTCAGTATTGCTATTAGCGGTCTATCAACATCATTTTTTAGCTGTTCTAAAGCATGGGCGTATTTTTTGCCTTCTTTCTTTTTAATATTAGTAAATGTTGGAGTAACACTTAGTAATACGGCTTCAAGAATAGAGCATAAAAAAGAGAAGAAAATTGAAGTTACTGCAATCAGAATTAATAAAGTCATTTGGCTATCAGTTTAAATATAAATTTGGTTTTTGTTTCCAAATTTCATTGTACTCCAAAATAATATAATTTTCAATTTACAGTTTTCCTAACCACTCCCAATTAACATATTGGGAGCATATTGGAACATCGATGTTATTTTAATATTAACCCTGCTAAATATTACCGCTCAATCTATGCAGCATAAGAAACTTTTGGCTCTATGTGAACCATTATGGGTATCTCTGTATTTTCTTAAGAGCTACCAATCTGTTAAACGATAATCTTCATCAGTTATTTTACCATCCTGATTCACATCTCCATGTGTTCCATCAGATGATTTGAGATGATTGATTTCGGCTATTGGTGCATTGATTGCATGCATTATAGAAAGTTGTACTTCGATAGCACGTAATTCTCCATTAAAGCCTGCCCAGATTTTATAGGGTAGATTGTTTCCATAAGTTTCATGGTAGATGTTTTTATATCTTTTGTATAAATACGAATGATGGGCGTCATGTACAATTGAACTTGCACAATAAGTTAGTGAGTATAAGGCCGATTCTTTACTAAAGTTAAACAGTGGTGGACTGTTGTGAACATCCATCCCGCTTTTTTCTGATTGTTTAATTATTCCAATGTTGGTTTTAACTTCTTGATAGTTTAACGGCACTTTGTTTTTGAGCATCTTTAGTGCCGCTATTATTTGATGATTATATTCGGTGCTTCCATTGATAAGTATGCCATCAAAATGACTGTTTTGACGGTTGCCATCTATTAGCAGAACTTTGTTGTTGCCCATTAGGTTGTTGATATGATCTATGATGTATTCAGGTGCTTGTAAATCGTGTAAAACTGAGAGTTGGACTTTTAAAGATTGAGAATGAAGCTCTTGATTGTTCCATGTGTTTTCTGGAGTCTCATTTTTGTTGGAGGCTTTCTTTTCTTGATAAGATTCAATAAGAGTAACTATTTAGCGAGTTTAAACTCATTTATGTAAGTTGTTGATTTATAAGACTTTGAAAGCATGGATTCTTTCGGGAGTTTACATGGACGTATTTACGTGTCCTTATAAATCAATAACTTACAGCTAATTTTAAGAATACGCTAAATAGTTACCAATAAGATAAGCATGGCGAACTACGCTTATTGCACACCAATACAAAGAATGCATGGCATCATCAGTGCTTAGTTCAACAATAAAAGGTTTAACATCAGCATCTAGGTTTGATTGTTTTGACTGCCTTATTCCATCAATGTGGTTTTTTACTCTTGTGTAATTTTCAGGAGACTTTTGTTTTAATAGCGCTAAGCTGTCCTTTAATTGTTTGATGAACTCTTGATTACCACTAATACTAATGCCTTCAAATGTGTCTTTTATATCACCAATTTTTATTTGCTTTTTTGATTCACTGATGTGTTTTACATTTTCTGCAACCAGCTTCTTAATTTGTTTGTTTTTGGGATCAATATCATGAAGTGCTAAGAGCTGTGTATTGGTCGCATAAAAATATGCTTCTGTGTTTTTCCAGTTTTCTTTAGGCACAGTAAAATCATAAGTGTTGACGTGTTTTTGAAACAAAAATGATTTGTAAGCTTCATAGACAATTTTGCTAGCAACCCATGACAACGATTTAAACGCTGTTTTATTATCTAAATGTAAAATTGGATTTGTGAGCGACTTATTTAGAACGGTTTCGGGTGCTTGTTTGATTAATGTAATATAATTACATGACTATGTACTTAGCTCCTGTTCCACGAAATAATGATACCAAAAGAGCTATATATACCAGTCAAATCTAGTGGTTTATCAATGATTTATGTAATATGCCATATATTACATTCTAAATCAATAGGTTGCAACGTGAAACAGGAGTTAAGTGCATAGCCATGTATAATTATTTACATAGCTATAGTTGTTAGGGGAATTGAGTTTTAGTATTTTTAATGCAGATATAATTTGCTGAGTGAATTTCAAATCACCTTGAACTGAAATTTTATCAAAATCTTTGTTTTGATAAATTTCGTTATAAATATTATCATCAATTGCTGTTTCATTTAAAGAGCGCAGTATTTTTATTTCATTTTCTGGAGCGCCTATTTTTATTAAGGTTTGTGTGAGGGTTTTGATGTTACGAGATAGGTTCTTCGGACTGTTCCAGTGATTGCTATCTATTTGTACTTGATCGGCTTGGAGGGCATAATGTAGCAATGTGGTTGCGAACCACGTTACTGAGTGAGACGCGCCTTCATAGCTAATTTCTAGAATTGATGGATATTTTTCGAATTCTACTTGATTTTTCTCTGATTGCTTTATTGTATTAATCGAGCTTTTCACAAGTTGATACTTGTCTGTTGACTTTTGTTTTAATAGATTTAATGCAGAGGTGATTTGTTTGTTGGATTTTTGATTTCCTTCTATCCTAATGGTTTCAAAGTTCTGAGTTGTTGCATGAACTTCAAATATGAATATCAGTGAAAATATTATAACTTTATTAATCAAATTTGAACCTCTTTAAACTATACATATTCTCTCATTATACAGATAGAATGAATTAAATGTTTGGTTAAATGACATTTCTCTCGGCTCCGAACAAGACATGGTATAGGTCGAATATAAGAAGGTTAATATAAGAGAATTTAATTGTGTAATGGCCTGATTTTCCTGGGGAAATTAAAGCCACCTTTAAAATTAAAAATTTTCAACTTGGAAATACGATTAGCAATTACAGGGAGACAATTACTTTTATCTTCCACTGTGCCCATTGTGTCGTGTTTGCGTGGCTGTGCGATTATTTTTTAAATGTGAATTTTTTTTAATTCAATCGTTAGTGGTACTTCGTTTGTGAATCCAAGATTTAATATTGTGGATGTCCTTTTAAATTCTTTTAAATTTTATCCCAACCGACATCGCCAAATCAAAATTGCGCCATCAGCAACGGCAGTAGCTCGCTTATTGGTATGAATGCCAATAACATTAATGTGGTCTGCACTACAATACACCATAGCAGGCAATGTTTCTGGACTGGCTTCAGGAAACAGTTTAGTCCTGCAAAATAATTCAACCAATGATTTGAATATTTCTGCCGATGGTAGCTTTGTTTTCTCAATGGCTTTGGATGATGAGTCTGCCTACAACATTAGCGTATTAACTCAACCAACCAATCCTGCACCGTTGCCAATCAAAATGGAATATTAGCAGGTGCAAATATTTCTGATGTAACGGTTGTATGTACCACAACAACAGTAAGCGTCAACCAAACCACACTCTATAATTAAATCTCAAAATAACTCATACTG
>CAZLZZ010000078.1:0-14163 GCA_964564165.1 uncultured Alcanivoracaceae bacterium
CTTGCATCATGCCTTGTTTGATTTGCTTGGTTTTTGTGAGTTGGGTTTTTATGGAATCTATTTCATTGTCCATATCTGATAAAACTTTTGCTATGGCAATTTGTTCTTTTGATGAGTTTGGAAACATTATACTTATATCAGACAACAACCTTCCATTAGTTAATGCCCTTGTTGTATAAGAACTTGTAGACTCAATTTGTTTTCTTACATAATTAGAACTAAAACAATACCTTTTAAAGTGAAGAGACAATGCATTAATTTTATCTCTTCCTCTTAAAATAAAACCACTGAAAACTGCATTCTCTAAATTTTCCAATAGAACTGTAGTCATACCAATTTCATCAACTGTTTCTGATGTTCTTGTAAAAAACAAATCCCCAATTTTAACACTGTAATTATTTATTTCATCATTACTAACGTCAACTTTACCTTGTACATTGGTTTTTTTTAGGCCATTAAAATTATAAACATCCATATAATTTATTATTGGTTTTCCATGCCCAAAAAATTCTTTTGCTTTATTTAAACCATTTTTGAAATGTAAAATTTCGCCTAACTTTTTAACCGCCCAATCCCCTGGAATTTCACCCAATTCGGTTTGTTTGGTGGCTTCATTGTTTTGGTTAAAAGGCGGTAATCGGGTTTTGCCTGTAAGCAATTGTTGCATACTGGCGGTTTTGATGTCTTGCTTTTTTGCCAATAGCTTTTCCAAAGCCTTAATTAAGGCATCGATATCGGATAAAGCAGTGGCTATTAGGGTTTGTTCTTGTTTGTTTGGTGGAAATGCTATTTTAATCTTTCCAAGTGCCAAAGTGCCTATGTTTGGAGGATCTGTACCTGCCATAGATAAATTCATAGCAATCACAAAATTTAATCTTTGCACAGAAAAATATAGATAATTAAGGCTATATAATGATTTAGCTTTTAATTTAGCAACTCTTTGATTCAAAAATGCTGGTAAATCTTTTTCTCTAAGCCTTGCCACTTTTAGTTGTTCTTTCAATAAAGGTCTCGTCAATGCCATAACAACATCACCCACCTCAAGCAAATACTCTTTATATATCGAAGTCAATTTCCTTGGAAGATATGACTTTACACTCCACTTGATTTCATTTAATCCAACATTAGCTATTTTTAACCATTTTACTCCAGATATTGTGCTTAAATTACTACTAAAACCAAACCCTCCAATATAACTAATCGCTTGGTTAGACTCTATACAGAACCAATCAACAGGAATAACCCCAACCTCAGTTTTCTTATAACCTTTTGGTATCATCTGAGTCGCCATTATTCTTCGCCGTCCTTGTTTTGTTGTTGTGTTTGGAGATTGATGCGCGAATATAAACAGTAATAAATCCAACTCAATTTGAGAGACACTGTCTCTTGAATTGGGAATGCCTGATAAAAACGGCGCATATTGCGTAAATTGCTGGCATCAAAACCTTTTCCAAATTGTTGCTTTAGCTGTTTTGACAGTTCTTTCAATTGCCCTTTGCCATAACTGGCACGCTGTTGTCCTTGTTGTTGGTGTTCGACTATTAATTGCCCTACTTGCCAATAACTTTGTAGCATAGCGACATTCACCGTGTGCTGAACATTCTGTCTGGCTTTGGCAATGACTGTGGCAATTTGTTCAAATAGTTTTTGAATGGGTGCTTGCTCTGATAAGTTTTTGTCCGTTATGTTTGGCATTTACCACTCCAAACCCATGTGCTTTAGATGTTTGCTGACTTTGTCACTGTGTGATTGTACGCTGGATTGTAATTTTGGCAAGGGTTGTGCGTAGCGTTGTTCTAGAGTCTTGATGCGGTTGCTTAATTGTTGGCTTATGCGCTCAATTTCTCCGCCAATTGATGTTTGTAATGTTGCATGCCATTTGTCTTGCACAACCAGGGTATTGATGTCACCAACTGACAATTGTGCGTAATGTGCCAGTACTTGTTTGTTTAATTGTGTTTGTGCTGTTGATAAGTGTTTTTTGGTTGCTGCCTTGATTGCTGTTAGTTGAAGAAATTCTTTCAATACCACGATGTCGGTGAGGATATCATCTTTTTCTCCATTATTTATGTCGGTATCTATTTGTAAAATAGCATTATCATACAATGTTTTTAATAATTTGTTTTGTGTTTTGATGACATCATTTTGTATCAGATAATCATTGAGTTGTTGTTTTTCTGTATCGGTTAAAAATTCTTTTAACAAGTTTTTTATGTTGGTGAGGGTTATTTGGCTTTTGGCATTCTTTGCCCGATCAAATATTATGCCTTGAGCAATGTTATTGAGTTCGCCTTGTTGTTGTTCTATAGCCGTTTGAGCTTTCTGGTATTTGTTGAAATTTTCGGGTTGTCTGTTTTTAAAGGCTATCTCGTAATAGTTTTTAAGAGCCGTATTGGCATCGGCTTTGCTGCTGATTTGGTTGAGTGCGCCTTCTTCATTGGCGTGTTCTTCAATGAGACTTTCTAAAGTTTGACTTTGTTCATCAACAGCTTGTTGCATGTCATCTAGTTTTTGTTGTTGGTCTTTGAAATAACGCTTGATGATTAATTGAGGTGGGATGATTTCTGCCTTGTATTTCTTTTTGCTGATTACCAAATCTGGAGTTTCTTTGAGTTTGTTGCCCTTGATTACTTTAAGTTCTTTTATGAGACTGCCAGCTTGCCAACCATCTTGAGTAATCACATACACATCATCTTGCATGGTTTGTTGCCAGTAATCCATCAAGATTTGGTACATGTCATAGTGATTTATTAAGTCGGTGTTTTTAAAAGTTTTGAGCAATTCTTCAGAAATACGATTAATAATGGCTTTGGGTAAATCTTGTTGGTCTATCTTGTGTAAGCTCGCTTGTTTTTTCCATTTTGTGAATATATTCAAACTTGATTCTGCAAACTTTTGGTAATCTTGATTTTGCAATATATGACTTTTTATGTCATTAACCTTGATAGTGGTTTGCACATAACCTTTTCTCACTGTTTTAAACAGTTTGTTTTCTAGTGTTGGAAACACCTGCCAGTAGCTTTCTAGGGCTTGTATGTCTCTATTGGGAATGCCTCCCAACAAATGCGCATTGAGGTCGTGTAAATCCTCTGGTGTTGAGGCATCGATATACCGAGGAATATTGAGGTTGAAGTCATTATTTTCTATTTCTGCAAAACTAACCATGCGTGCATATTTTTCAACCGTTTGTTGTTTGCTAAACACATCGACTATTTTATGTATGTCTTGCTCACGCAATCGATTTTTTGGTCCATCCTTGATAAAACCACGACTGGCATCAATCATAAATATGCCACTTTTTGAATCTTGCAATCTTTTAGTTGCACCAGCTTTATCAAGTACAATTAAGCACGCTGGTATTCCTGTGCCGTAAAACAGATTGGCAGGTAAGCCTATAATGCCCTTGAAATAACCTTGTGTTATCAATTTTCTACGAATACTTGCTTCGGCATTACCGCGAAATAGTACGCCATGTGGCAATACAACCACACCTTTACCTGTGCTTTTTAAAGATTTAAGAATGTGTAATAAAAAAGCATAATCTCCATTTTTATCAGGCGGTGTTCCATATTCAAATCGGGCAAACTCATCATCATTGGTGTTTAAACCATTGCTCCATGCTTTGTATGAAAAAGGCGGATTGGCTACGGCAAAATCAAAAGTCTTTAATGAACCATTTTCATTAACAAACTCTGGGTTTGCTAAGGTGCTGTGACCGCCTAGTGCGATTTCTGCATCGGCATTGTCGTGTAAAATCATGTTCATGCGGCATAAGGTGGTGGTTGCCACTTCTTTTTCTTGTCCATAAATACTCAAACCATTGGGCGCTTGATTGGCAGCTTTTAACAATAAAGAACCTGAACCACAAGTCGGGTCATAAACCGTTTCATCTTGTTTGGTATTTGCATTGATACCCACAATTTTTGCGATGATGCGTGAGACTTCTGCTGGTGTATAAAACTGTCCTTTGCTTTTGCCTGATTCTGTGGCAAAGTTACGCATCAAATATTCATAGGCATCACCCAGCAGGTCATCGTCATGTGAACTGTTGCCTGCAAAATCTAATCCTTCAAAAATACCGACAAGCTTTGACAACCTATCGACCATTTCTTTGCCTTTTCCTAATCTTTCTTCATCATTGAAGTCATTGTCCTTATTGGCAAGCCATGGCATTTCATTTTCTTTGGCAATATCATCAAGTATAATACGAATTTTTTCGCCAATTTCTTTATCGCCTTTGAGCTTAACCATATCAGGAAAAGTACAACCATCTGGTATGATTATCTGGGCATTTTTATCAGTTAAAAATTTATCTGATACGTATTTTAAAAATAGCAATGTAAGAATGTAATCCTTATACTGCGATGCATCCATGCCTCCACGCAGTTGATCACAACTTGCCCACAAGGATGAATAGAGTTCGGTTTTTTTGATTGCCATTGATTAATAAGATTTATGGTGATTAAACATCGTATTGTTTTAGATCTTTATTGTCAATATAACTTCTATTTAAATGATATTGCCTGCTTAATAGTCAGGTTTTACAACATTGTTAAAAGGCCGAGATGAGATTTTTATGCGCATGATCCACCAAAAAACGCCGCATCACCACAATGGCAGTTGATAAAAAATGGGTACGGTCACTCCAGTCCAGTTGATCCGAATCAAACATGCGAATATAGGCTTCATTGACCAGCTCTGTGGCTTGAAAAGTGATGGCTTGATTTTCTTTCTTGAGTATATTGCCCGCAAAATTGCGCAACTCATGATAAAGAATTTTCATGATTTCATCTTGTGTGCTTTTATCCCCTTGTTTCAGGTTTTTCAGCAGTACAGTAATTTCTTGTTTAGCAGTTTTGGACATGCTTTCATTATACTGCCAAATTCACAAAAATTGGATTTAAAAAAACAATTTTTTGTAGGGTGTGTTTTACCCACCATTACCTACCATGTATACTAATAGAAGAAAATGTATTAATCCCAACATCTCTGGTGGGTGGAACCCACCCTACCCAAAAACCTGTAATCTGTTACCTACCATCTGTTGCTTGCAATATTTCATCTATCCATAACTGAATGACTTTTATCATTTTTGGAGTCATTTCAACATTGTTTAATCTTAATTGATGTCCATGATACGACAAACTATCGCTAGCTAAATCATAAGTAGGATAATTATTCAATGAACTCTTTAATTTAATGCCATCAAGTAAACTAGACAGTTTATTGACTTGTGCTTCTTCAAAGTCATCTACAAACAAGGTATCGCTGTATGCAACAACAAATTCAGCAATAACCGAGGTATCTTCGCCTCCATTGGTTTGCAATCCATCATCTTGTAGCGTTAATCGTATGATTGCTAATCCAATATTGCCGGTAAAATCTAAAGTCAATTCTCCTGTATTGCTTATAGAAACACCACTAGCATCCAAGATAGAGTTAGAATCGGCAAAGATTGATGCAGTAAATTGTAATGTCTGACTATTTTCATCATCAGCGCCTGCATACACATCAAAAGCAAACTGCGAAATTGTTAAAGTAGTTGCCACTATATTTGGATGCAATTCTGCACTTAAAACATTGCCCAAAATACTAAAAGTTGGGGCATCATTTACCGGTAAGACATCGATGGTTAAACTTGAGCCTACCGTATGCAAACCATCTGTCACATCAAAGGTCAGTACATCCTGACCAGATACATCAGCAGGTGGCACATAACTAAAGGTTCCGTCAATTGTAAGGGTAATCTGACCTCCTAAACCTGTAGCGGAAAAAGTTCCTGGAGCAACTACCGTTAAAGTATCACCATCAACATCGCTGTCATTGACCAAAACACCATCATCATTAACACCCGCTACACTGCCATCGGCATCATTAGCAAGCAAAGTAATGTCTTCGAATGCGGTGTAAATATTGTCCACTACTGTTAATGGTGTATTACAATCAACACTAATCTGAACATCAGATCCAGCCAGAGTTCCAGAACCATCATCACCACTATTACCGCCCGTAATAAGGCACGTTTGAACTGGATTTGTGGGTTGAGATGTTAGCAAGACCGCATAGGAAGTGCCATCATTGATTGGCGTAAAGCTCTGCATTCCAGAACCAGTGAAATTTAAGGACTGTAAATTACTGGTCACTTCAATAGAGTTACTGGCATTCAAACCAGACACTTCTACATTCACATTAAATTGAGCGGTCGAACAGTCTACGCTGACATCCGTAATATTATTATTTACGGTCCCATTGCCATTTGTAATTATACAAATTTGACTGGGTGATGTGGGCTGATTAAAAACACTGACCAAATACTCCGCCGTATTTGCAACGGGTATATTAAATACTTGAGTGCCATCTGTGCTGAAGGTTAAATCATCACCTCCATTATTTTGTAACACCAAAGTGCCCGCATCTAACCCTGAAACTGTTACTGAAACAGTATGGCTGCTAAATTCATAAGCGCCCATATCTACCGTTGTGTCTTGGATTCGGGTGTTGCCATCCAAGTCTGTTATCAATGGGCTGACAAAACTGTTATCACCGCTATTGATTGCAATCGAGCCAACTTGTAAATGTGCATTGCCAATACTTGTAGGAGCTGTAAATGGATTAACTTCTAATATAAATGAAGGATCTCCATCTAAATTGCCTGTTCCTGTTGTACCAAAACCCTGCACCAAACTATTGATTTGGCTGTAAGTTCCACCATTTAAATCAATGTTTGGTTCGCCTTGGAAGCCATGATTATTCCAGATGATTGAATTACGTAGATTCAAGGTAACTGCACTGATCATACTGATTGCTCCACCTAAAGGAGCAAGGTTTCCTGTTAAGGTTACATTAGTTAAGCTAGCAGTTAAGGCACCTTCTAATAGTAAGCCTCCTCCATCACTGTTGGAATTGGAAGATTTATTGCCACTAAACAATGTATTTTTTACAGTTATTGCAGAGATTGAATGTAAAGCTCCTCCACCAGCATTTGCACTATTTGCAATTAATTTTGAATTAACAAGTGTCAGTGTACCGCCACTATTACTTATAGCACCACCCTTTTGAACTGCAAAATTCCCTTCGAATAATACATTTTCATAATATCCACCTCTGACGTTAATCGCACCTGATAATAAAGTAAAATTATTAATGAAATGAGTGTCTCTAACGTCATGGGAACAACCATAAGTAGCTCCCCCAAAAGATCTTGCAAAATTGCCAATAAAAGTACTCATTCTAATACTGGGCCCATTGGTGCCATTTCCACAATACATGCCTGCACCGGACCGCCTTGATCCTGATCCATCGGCTTTTCCTGCAGTGACAGTAAAACCGCTAAAGAGTGTTGAATTATCAGAAATACCCGTACCCAAGACCACCTGATAACTGTTGGAACCCACTGCTCCAAATTTATCTTCTAAAATATTGTTTCCATCTGAATTACCATCATCTTGGGCGATATCACCTGATAATATAGTGACATTTGTTTCAGGGTTGCGTTGATTTAACTGTGTTTCTGTCGCATTAAAGCCCCCGTAAACCGACACGCCATTTTTTAAAATAAAGCTAGCAGATCTGTTATTATTAACATGACCACCACCAATATCTGGGTAATATACGCCTTGGGCTACCCAGATCGAATCGCCCGATACCGCATTGAACAATGCATCTTGCAAGTTGTTAAATGCCGTATTCCAAGAATAGCCATTTCCCCCAATAGGTGCATTCATGTCCACATAATATAAAGCAACACATGACACCTGAATGCCAGTATAGTTAGCACCTGATAAATCACCTGTCCCATCATTCTGGCCGTTATTGCCGCCTGTGATAAGACACGTTTGTTCTGGCATAATGGGATTGGTTTTAACCGTCACAGCATATCCACTTAAATCATCTAATTGAGTGGTGAAATCAAATGCTCCGTTGCTGGATAATTGCAAATCATTATCATTATTGTTTTGCAAGGTTAGGGTGCCATTTTTTAATCCAGATAATGTTCCGCCGACTGAATATTGGTTGATTGTACAAGTCACAACAATGTCAGTATAATCATTGCCTGCAAATTGACCTGTTCCATCGTTTAGACCACTGCTACCACCTGTGACAACGCAAGTTTGCCTTGGCACATTGGGATTAGTTTTTACCGTCACTGCATAATTGCTTAAATCATCAATTGGAGTTGTGAATTCAAATATTCCATCACTGGTTAGTTGCAAATCATTGCCTGTATTATTTTGTAAGGTTAGGGTTCCATTTATTAATCCGGATAATGTTCCTCCAACGGAATATTGGATGGTTGTACAAACAACATTCACTGTCACATTGGGCCCATCTATAATCCCAGATGCATTTGACACAACACATTCTTGATTGGGAGCTGTTGGTTGAGAAAACACGGTGACCAAATATTCACCTGAGTAAACTACAGGAATACTAAATACAAGTGTGCCGTCATTATTAAATGTCAGATCATTTGTGCTATTGTTTTGTAAAACCAATGACCCAGCACCCAATCCTGTCACATTAACTGAAACAGTATGACTGCTAAATTCATAAGCACCCATATCCACAGTTGTATCTAGTATACGCGTATTACCATCCAAATCTGTTATCAATGGCGTCACCAGGCTGTTATCACCTTGATTGATTGCTGGCGAGCCAACGTTTAAATGCGCATTGCCTAATAGTGTAGGAGCAGTTGCTGGGTCCGTATTGGTAATAAACAAAGGATCACCATCTAGATTATTAACCCCACCTGTACCAAAATTTTGCACCAAACTATTGGTTTGGGTGTAAGTGGTTGAAAGCACAGCGATGCTTGAAGCGGCAGTGGTATTTGTGGTGCTGTCGTGATTATTCCAGATAATTGAATTGCGTAAATTTAAGGTCGCATTAAATATATATATGGCACCGCCTGTTGCAGCAGCAAGATTACCTGTCATGGTGACATTTGTTAATTGCGAACTGCTATTGCTTTGGTAGATAGCACCGCCTGAACTCATTGCTTTATTGCCACTAAATAAAACATTTTCTAAAGTGACACCATTAACTGAACTGATAGCGCCTCCATTACCAGATAAAGCTTGGTTCGCTATAAATTTTGAATTAACAATAATCAATGGGCTGGCATTTTTTGAGAGAGCCCCGCCATTTCCATTGGCTGTATTGCCCTGAAATAAAACGCCTTCATAGTATCCTCCTCTTAAAAATATCGCACCCCCATTTCTAGAATAATTATTGATAAAATCTGAGTCACTTACGTTTTGCGAACAACCATAAGTAGCCGCTCCATCAAATTCAGCAGAATGACCAATAAAAGTGCTCTCACTTATACTCGGTCCATTAAAGCCAAAGCCACAATACATGCCTGCGCCATGTCTCTCATCCGATCCAACTCCATCGGCTTGTCCAGCTGTGACGGTAAATCCACTAAATAGGGTTGCAGTATCAACATCATAACCATTAACAATGTGATAACTGTTTAAACCCACAAGATCTAATCTGTTTTCTAAAATATTATTGCCATCTGAATTAATGTCATTTTGCTCGATATCACCTGATAATACAGTGACATTTAATTTGGGGTCGCGTTGATTAAGTTGAGTTTCTGTTCCATCAAATCCACCGTAAATAGACACGCCATCAATCAAAGTAAAGCTTGCCAATCTGTCATCATCGACTTGACCACCACCAACATCTGGATAATACACTCCTTGTGCTACCCATATTTCATCGCCTGATACTACAATAGCCAATGCATCTTGTACATTATTATAGGCTGTACCCCAACTCAGCCCATCGCCGCCGTTTGATGCGTTGGAATCAACATGTATAATTACTGCAGAGCCAGCTAATGTTAAGTCCAAGTCACTATCAACTTCTGCTAGACACACTTGAACCATAAATAATAATCCAACACTCAAAATAAACTTTTTAGTAAACATTTTAATAAACATTTTTTCACCCATAAATAATTGCCTGTTACTTACTACAGCGTAAAAATTGGGCCAATCACTTCATTTATTTTAAATTACTTGGCTTTCCACTATATTCCTGTTTCACCAACTCTTTAAAAGTACCGTCATTGCGAAGGAGGTACGACTGCGGCAATCTCTTAGGTAAACCGTATTTTTTCAAAATAGGGGAAACTTCATGAGATTGCCACGTCGCTAAAGCTCCTCGCAATGACGATGCTATTTGATGGCATCTTTATGTCGCGAGTAATTCAGGATGATGTTTTGGGCTGATTTTGGATTGTGAAACATGGGCTTTTTCTAGTGATGATTTCTCGATAACAACTTGGGCATCTTTAAGCTTATCCATACGTGAGTAAATAGTGCCTATAGTGTGCATAAAACGTGCATCTGACAAATTTGACTCTTCAATAGCCAGCAATTTATTCTTGGCTTTATTCAATAAGTCATAAGAGATGGCAGTTTTATCATCGCTGCGTTCAGGGTTAGCGACATCGAATAAATCGGTTAAAAATGTAAATACTTCCTCAGCTTCGTGTTGAACGACTAATCCGGCTTGGGATTGTTTGGTCTGAACCATTTTTTGAGAAGTGCAAGTGCAAGTGCAACACATCACATCTTACTTTTCAACTTCGATTAAAAATTCGCTACATTTCGTTGTTAATTCCAAGCAATACAGTTATTAACCCTGCGGAATAATGTTCGTTTGGCAGTATTGTGCATGGTGTCATTATACCGTTAATTTTGAAATTCTTTGTCTATTCATCAGAGCTCACTTGAAAAACCTCTTAGAACTTATTATTATATATTCTAGATGAAATAAAACCCATGATCTAAAAAATAAATTCTTTAGCTCTCAATCGAGAACACTATGACCTGGATAAATACCATAAAATATGAAGAAGCTGATAAGAAACTTTTAAAGCTTTATAACCAAATAAAAGGGCCTGATAATAACGTGGATAACATTATGATGGCCCATTCTTTGCGCCCTCACACTATGCAAGGGCACATGACTTTGTATAAATATACTTTGCATCATCCAAAGAATACTGTCGATAAATGGTTTCTAGAATGTATTGGTGTATATGTCAGTATGCTTAATAAATGTCATTATTGTGTAGACCATCACTTCACTGGCATGACTCGATTAATTGGCGATAAACAAAAAGCCGACCAAATAAAATCTGAATTAATTTCTAGAGAGTATAACAACCTCAATAAACAACAGATAAAAGCATTGGAATACGCATCAATACTAACATTGAGCCCAGGTGATGTGAAACAACAAAATTTCCAAGAAATGCAATCAATTGGATGGACCGATGGTGAAATCCTCGAAATAAACCAAGTGGCTGCCTATTTTAATTATGCTAACAGAACCGTATTGGGCTTAGGTGTAAAAACAGAAGGAGATATAATTGGACTGTCTCCTAATAATTCAGATGATTTAAATGACTGGAACCATACGTAGTACTTAATCAAAATATTTTAGAATTGTCTAATATTTTGCGATCCTATAAATAATGCGCACTAGGGGCTTGTCCTAGACATGTTTGCCTTTTTCCCATCCTTGATCTGATAAAAATTGTTCACCCGCTTGATTGGCACCAGACTCTAATGTCGTGCCCATTGAATCATTCCAGCGATTCAAGAAACCAAATAAGGAGATCACTCCTAATATTTCAACTACCTCGCCTTCACTCCAGTGCGCCAATAGTTTGTCACTAAAGGAATCATCAACAGCATTGGGAACGCTGGATGCCGCTAATGCAAATTCAAAGGCTACTTTTTCAGCGTCTGTGTATAAATCACTGCTTCTAAAATCCCAAATTTTATCCAGTCTCTCATCTGTTCCGCCATATCTATTGGCTGCCAGAATAGTATGAGCCTGACAATATCGACATCCAGTGTTGGCACTGGTTAAATAGCCAATTAACCTTTTTTGCTCTGCTGTCACCCGACCTTTATTTTCCATAACGGCTTTGTTTAAATTAATAAATGCTGTTGCTATAGCTGGACGCCTTTGCATGGTTAAGACACTATTAGGACAGAATCCCAGCGTTTCATTAAAAAATTGTGCCAGTTCGGCGACTTCTTCATTGGTGTTTTTATCTAACGGTGTAATTAATGGCATATTTGTTTCTCTTGTTATTTATCAGAGCCTCCTAAAGGTATTTATACAACTCACGGAGTCTTGTTTAAAAGCGGTGGTTTAATCAGTTTTTTACCACGATCCTCTGGGTAGATTTTCTATTCTCGGGCAAGCTCCTAGACTTCTATATGGCTTTATAATACTTTTGAATAAAATAATGTCAAGGTGTTTATACGATCAATGCAGAGTAGTACCTCTATGTGTCAAGATAGTTGTACATTCAATAGTGGCAACTACATCACTGACCGTTAAATCACCTGATTCATTTCCTGAAGTTGTTAAGCAACCTTGCCAAGGGCTTGTGGATAGAAAGCTAAGTTAAATTATTATTGATTAGACTGATTTAGTGTCTTTAAAGCTTGTCTTTCGGCTGGATAGTTTTGTTTCGCTAAGTAAACGATGCCCATTCCACCAGTGCCTATCTTTTTAATGATTGTGTATTGATTTATTTTTTCGCCCGCTTTGAGCTCTATGGGTTCTTGCCAATCAGATTCTGGAAAATATTCAACAATCGGTGCTTTTTCCATAACGTGATCATCGGCCGAATCCTCTATGGCCAACATGTCCATAATTGACTGTATTAGCTCCGGCTTTTGTTGGTACGCTAATCTTACATAATCACGCCTTTTATCTGCCGTTAAATCTTGTGCATGTATCAGTGTTTTTTTAATGAATTGATAGGTTTCAGGGTTCATGCTTTAAACATTTCTAATCTGATGCATTAACCACATTTTTGCAGATTTCCATTCACGATTAATGGTGCTCACTGAAACTTTCATCATCTCAGCGACTTCTTTTTCAGACAGACCCCCAAAAAACCGCAACTCTACAATTCTTGCTTGCTTGGGATCTAGTTTTTCAAGGTCCCTTAATGCATCATCTAGCAACACTACATCATTATCAAAGGATTGAGTAACCAATGAAGATTCATCATAGGCATCAAAACCTTTTTTGGGTATTCTGGTGTATGCATTTTTTTTACGTGCATGATCCACCAAAAAACGCCGCATCACCACAATGGCAGTTGATAAAAATGGGTACGGTCACTCCAGTCCAGTTGATCCGAATCAAACATGCGAATATAAGCTTCATTGACCAATTCTGTTGCCTGAAAGGTGATGGTTTGATTTTCCTTCTTGAGTATATTGCCCGCAAAACCACGCAATTCCTGATACAGGATTTTCATGATTTCATCTTGTGTGCTTTTATCACGTTGTTTTAGGTTTTTAAGCAATACAGTGATTTCTTGTTTGGCATTATTGGACATAGTGCCGATTATTATACTGCTAAAAATCAAATAATTAATAATTTATTCTTGAAGGGCTTAATAAATTTCATTTGCAATCAATCTTTAGTATATTGGGTCTTAAGTTAATTCTCGTCTAATACTTCACCGTCCAATTTTATGAAAAAATGCCAAACACTTGAATGTACCATTGGGAATACACCCTTGATACGAATACAACGCCTGTACGATGAAAGCCGCAACAATGTGATATTGGCTAAACTTGAAGGGAATAATCCTGCGGGTTCTGTCAAAGATCGGCCTGCTTTGTCGATGATTCAACATGCAGAAGAAAAGGGGTTTATCAAACCAGGTGACAGATTAGTTGAAGCCACCAGTGGCAATACGGGAATTGCATTAGCGATGATTGCGGCATTGAAAGATTATAAAATCACATTAATCATGCCTGAATCCTCTAGCATGGAACGTCAAAAAGCCATGAAAGCTTATGGTGCTCAATTGATTTTGGTATCTGATGAAGCGGGCATGGAAGGCGCGAGAGATTTAGCCATTGAAATGGATGAATCAGGTGAGGCAAAGTTATTGAATCAATTTGCCAATCAAGACAATCCTTTAGCGCATTATGAATCCACTGGCAAAGAAATTTGGCGAGATACGCAAGGAGAAATCACCCATTTTGTTTCTTCCATGGGAACCACAGGAACCATTATGGGCACATCTTGTTATTTAAAACGGCAAAATTCAACTGTTCAAATTATTGGTGTTCAACCAGATGGCGAATCTAAAATTCC
>CAZLZZ010000079.1:0-14131 GCA_964564165.1 uncultured Alcanivoracaceae bacterium
GTAAGCCCTTGATGTGCTAAATATTAGACAGGACTTATTAATTGCAGTACTAGTTAACTGACTGAATCCTTATTTAAAGAGAGGTCCAAATATATTTTTGAACCTCGCAATCTTTGAATTTAGAGATGTTTATTGTTTAATTCCTTCAATAGCCACAATTAACTCTAGTGTTTTTGATGACTTTCCGATGTTTTTTTTGATACCAAAATCAGCCAGTGTAATAGTCATTATGCCTTCAAAACCTACGCGGTATCCACCCCAAGGGTCTCTGCCTTCACCGGTTTTGGTTATGTCCATAGTCATTAGTTTTTCTACCCCATGCAATTTAAGCTTGCCTGTTACTGTACCAGTTGTTTCCGATGACCAATTGAATTTGTTGCTAGTAAAAGTCGCTTGTTGATGTTTGTCAGTATTTAATAATCCTTTGGCTCTTAAGTGAGAATCGCGTTCAGCATGGTTGGAATTAACTGACGAGGTATCGACTGTCATGGTGATTTTTGCATCATTGGGGTTTTTTGCATCGTAACTAAAATGACCGTCAAATTTATCAAAACCACCGCGCAACCAAGAAGTGCCAAGGTGCGATATTTTGAATAACACTGACGCATGCATGCCTTTGATGTCGATTTTATAATCAGCCGCCATAACTGATGTGGCTGATGTGGATAATGCTAAGGCCAATAATGTTGTCTTTAGTTGTTTTTTCAAGTTCATGATGTTTTCTCTTTAATTTTCAAGGTTAGTGCGAAGGATTCGCGTTAAGGTTATGTCTTTGTCTAAAAAATGGTGTTTCAATGCCGCCAGCATGTGTAAGCTAGTCAAAATAATTAAGGCGTATGTTGAGTAATAATGGATGTCTCCAGCCAATTGTGCCTGTTGTTTTCCCTTGGCAATCAATGCTGAGACCTCAAATAAATTAAAAAATTCAATACTCGCATCTTCTGCTGTTGAAATCAAGAAGCCGCTGATGCAACAAACAATTAAACTGATGTAAAGCAGTAGTTGAACTAACTTTGCGAGTTTTATTTCATATTTCTTGTAGCTGGATAATGGTTGGACTTTTTTATTTTTGAGTTTCCATATAATTCTGAAAGCCAATAAAAAAGCCACCAATAAACCAAAACTTTTGTGCCACCATGGGCCTTGATGGTAAAAAGGGTCATAATAATCCAAACTCAACATGTATTTGCCAAGGATAAACAAACCGACTATCAATAATGCCATCAGCCAATGAATAACGATTGTCACTAAGCCAAATTGTTTTTCTGAGTTTAAGTAGTTCATTAAAAATTTCCTGACCTATAATCGCTAAAAGCTTGTTTTATTTCTTGTTGTGTATTCATCACAAAAGGCCCGCCACGAGCAACGGGTTCGTTAAGTGGCTTGCCCGCAACAACAATAAATCGTGCATGGGTTTGGCTACGTATGGTTATAGATGATCCGTCATCAAGTACTGCTAACTGCCCTTTGTTAATAGTGTTGCGAAACTCGCCAACAGTAATCTCTCCATCCAAAACAAATATGAAGCCGTTATGACCATGTGGTATGTTTTCCTGAAAGAGTGATTCCTCTTCTAATTTAACATCCCAATAAATCGGATTAATTCTATCATTTTTAATGATGCCCTGTGTGGTATTTTTTGTTTGACCTGCGATAACAGCAATAGAATAATGTGAATTAATTTCTAAGGGTATTTTATCCTTGCTGTATTCTTGGTATTTGGGGGCGATTAACTTGTCTTTCTTAGGCAAATTTACCCACAGTTGAATTCCGAGGAGTAAACCGTCTTGTTGTTCTGGCATTTCTGAATGTATGATACCACGTCCTGCACTCATCCATTGAATGCCGCCTTTTTCAATCACTCCATGATTGCCCGCATTGTCCTTATGGCGCATTTTCCCTGCTATCATGTAGGTGACTGTTTCAAAGCCGCGGTGTGGATGCTCGGGAAAACCACCGATATAGTCCAAAGGTTCGTCTGAGCCAAATGAATCCATCAATAAAAATGGATCGAGCATATCCAACTCGTGATAACCTATCATTCGGGTTAATTGAACCCCGTCACCATCTGATGTTTTTTGCCCGTTAATTACTTTTAACACTTCGCGTGTTTGTTCATTTAATGGCGAAGCAATCATGACAATAACTCGCTAATCTGTTGATGACTGCTCGTCTTATCAGTTGCATTATTAATCGCCATGTCATTGGCATTAACAAAAGTCACATCTGAAGTTCCAATAAATCCAAAGAAATGGCGCAAGTAATTTGAAGCAAAATCATAATCTGAGCCAATTAACGTGCCTCCAGATGCAAGAGTAATAATGACTTTCTTGTTCTTTAATAGACCAACAGGACCAGTTTCGGTATATTCAAAAGTCAAGCCAACACGTGCAACCATATCAATCCACGCCTTGAACGACGCAGGGATTGTGAAATTGTAAATAGGAGAACCGATGATGATAATATCGGCCTGTTGTAGTTCGTCAACTAAATGTGTTGATAGTAGCAGTTTATCAATTTGTTGTTCAGTTCGATTTTCAGGCGGTGTAAATGTGGCTCCAACCCAGTTTTCATCAACATGAGGAATGCTGTTGTTTAAATCACGCTCAATGACTTGCGCATTGTTTTGTGTGTTGAAATAATCCACAAGACGTTGTGACATTTTTCGTGAAATCGATGCATTGTTTTGTGCACTTGCGTTTATGTGTAAGATGGTGTTGTTCATATTTATTTTTTACTTATTTGATTAATGGCTCTATTATAATGTTGCTATTAAGTTAATAAACAGCCAAAATATAAACTCACTGTTGACAAAATCAGAACAATGAATAAATTTGAAGACATGCAAGCATTTGTAAGAATCGTCGAAGCGGGTAGTATCACCAAAGCAGCAAACCAGCTCAATGTGGTAAAATCAGCAATGAGTAAACGTTTATCAACCCTAGAAAGTCGTTTGGGCTTAACCTTATTAAACAGAACCACCCGTTCTTTAACTTTGACCGATAATGGCAAGACCTATTACAAAGAATGCAAACGAATTATTGATGATGTGATTGAGACTGAAGGACGCTTACAAAATAAGCAGTCAGCTCTTTCTGGAACAATTAAAATTGCCGCACCTTTATCATTTGGCTTAACCCATCTCGCTCCTGCAATAAATCAATTCAATACTTTGCACCCTGATATTATATTTGTTATAGATTTTAATGACCGAATAATATCTGTCGTTAATGAAGGTTATGATTTGGCTATTCGAGTTGGTAAGTTGGATGACTCAAATTTAATGGCACGCAAAATCACCTCAATAAAGACATTGTTATTGGCATCTAAAAACTACTTAGATAATCATGGAATACCTAAAGTGCCTAAAGATTTGTTGAATAACCATGTTAAATTGCATTACAAAAATGTTTCAGGAGTTTATAGTTTTAAGGATCAAAACAATAAACCCATTCAAATTAATCTGCCCATTAAACTTGTTTCTAATAATGGAGACTACTTATTGCAATGTGCGATTGAAGGTTTGGGTATTGTTAGTACCCCAGATTTTATTGCTTATAAGGCGGTAAAGGCAGGAAAGTTAATCCAACTATTGCCTCGTTATTACTTACCATATGAGGTCGATGTTAATGCAATCTATCCTCAAACCAGACATTTGAGCCGAAAAATAAGAACCTTGATTGATTTTTTGGTGGATTATTTTGGTGAACCACCCGTTTGGAGTTTGGATTGAAGTTTTATCTACTACTGCATTTCACCTTGCCTTTACAGGACTAAAGTCCCGATTCCTAGGGGCAAGTTGCACTGTCGGAATCGCTGCTTTAGCTGCGTTATTTAGCACTTGTCTTTCTTTACAGGACTTAAAGCACCGTTTTTGATATGAGTTTTTCCAGTAAACCAATAAACAAACAACAAAAACAAACAAACAAGTAAACAAACAAGTAAACAAACAAGTAAACAAACAAGTAAACAAACAAGGACAGGCACTTCTAAAAAAATTAAAATCTAACCGATTTTGGCTATTATATTAACCCTGAACTATAATATTCCAGAGTTAATATATCGGCATTTTCTTACACAATTTATAAAAACTCAATACTCCATGAGTTAATGAAACCAACATCAGCCCCTACATTGTCCACTACTCTTAACCTCCAGACACCATTTGCTGGAGTTGAGCCTGCATTTAGCGTATTGGAGTCAACAATGTTATTGGCACCACCGCCACTTGGTTCCCTTAATACAGCAGATGCGCCATTTGGTGCAAATATTTGAATTCTGAGGTCACCACGATAAGTGTGTACAATATTATATGATATCCTGATAGTATTCGAGTTACCACTTCGTGTCACATTAATATTACTGGTGGCACCTGTTGGGTTATTATCAGGAATATTGACATTACTTGTATTAGAAAATAGTGATTGTTGTGACCCGCCACCTGCTGAGTAACTGCCAGTTAAGCTAACGCCGCTATAAGCAGAATAAGCAACTATCATGACATGGTATGTTCCTCCTTGAGCCGATGGTATCGGACAACTTTCAGAATTACCACCAATGTAAGGACGACAATCGTAAGTACCCAAAGTTGGAGCACTGCCAAACCTTACATACAAATCTGCATCTCCAGTCCCGCCACTGATAGTAAAGTTTAAAGATGTTGCACCTGCGGGAACGACCATTGTGTAACGTGTTTGGCTATTTGAAGCTCCCGATAACCCAGTTTTGGCAACACCATTTTGTAAGACGCTACCACCAGTTGCGCCTCCTAAAGAGGTTACTGAAACTTGTGAACTATTGGCTGATTCATTGCCAGAATTATCAACCGCGGTTGTGCGATAATAATAGGTGGTGTTATTTGTAATATTGGTATCAGTATAACTAGAGGATGCGACTAGAGATGAGTTTAATCTTGAAAAATTTGCACCACTGGTTGTTGAACGATAAACATTGTAGCCGGCTAAGTCTGCTTCGGTATTATTAAACCAGTCTAAAGCTATAGTCCCAATAGATGGTGCTGACCCTGATAAGTTGTTTGGGGCATTGGGAGCTGTTGTGTCACCTCCACCATTACAAATCAATTCAAATACACAAGCAACCCATTCAGGGTTGTCAATAAACGGATTTCGATTGCCTTGCCCACTTTCAACCGCTTCATTGTGTTGATGCTCATAAATATCAACAGGGTCGCTGTTATGCCATTGAATTAACACGGATAATAGTCCCATATAAGCTTGCGATTCATTTGAACCAGTTCTAGAGTTTGCAATTAAAGTTAGGTTGTCAGTTAGCTCTAAATCTGGCTCTGATCTTCCGGTAACACCGTGATTGCCGCCTTCATATCGAACCGCCATATAAAACATGGCTCTGGCAATATCTCCTTGACGTGCTTCCCAAACATCCCAGACACCTGTTTTGGTAAAATTCGATTGCCCAACTCCGCCACGGCCATTATTCACATCAGTGGCTCTTTCTGTACAGCCACTGGTGCAAATATCAAATGGTTTATTGCTTCTAGAAGAGTTGTAAGAACTATTGGCTAAAAATAAATGATGCATATCGGTAAAAGGGTAATTGCCGCTACCATCATTAGGAAAACCATAAGATGAGGGCCAAGAGTGTTCACGGTTGTAGTTATTATTGCCGCCTCCTACTTTGGCATAATCGCTA
Source organism: uncultured Alcanivoracaceae bacterium (assembly GCA_964564165.1). Classification (GTDB taxonomy): domain Bacteria; phylum Pseudomonadota; class Gammaproteobacteria; order Xanthomonadales; family Marinicellaceae; genus NORP309. The sequence goes on from CAZLZZ010000079.1 coordinate 5,671, forward strand.
TTCTTATACAAAGCTATAATGCGACTGGAATTGTCCACATCTTCACCCGCTAATTCCAAAACATCCCATGTGTCTGTGGATGATGATGTGTAAGGTATTCTGCTGTGATCATTAATAATATTGTGTAACGTTGTTTTTAAGGTTGCTGGTGTTGAATCATCAACGGACGAGTAATAACCAGGGCTAGGCTGGGCATTGGCAAAGTTGAAATTAAGGATGAGAATTAAACAAGTAATGGGGAAAAATTTTACTGTTGTTATTTTATACATAATGACCTCTGTTATATTTGGGTTGTGAGTGACTAGATTTCACACGCAAGATATTTCAAATCGAGGCAAGTATTCAGAATAATTAGCAACAAGTTGTATCTTGGTAATGTAAAACTTAGGCAGTTCAATTAATGATAGTCAAATAGTTGATTATCATTTGTTGTTTCCGTTGCTTTATTATTATTATTATTCTTTTTAAATTAATTCTGATTTGATTTTCACAAATCATAGTTAACTGGTGACAAAGTTTGATTGTTGGTATTGCCCAAATTCCGATATAGAAATACGATGCTAGCACAGATCCTTGATGTAGCTAGAAAATCCATAAAAAGCCTCGTCACCCGTTATAACTGTACATGATTGTTACAAAATTTTAACAAGTATGTTTGAAGCTCAATTTAAATCTGAATTTGAAAAAAAGCCCGTGAATTAATCACACGGGCTTTTAGCACTGTTTTTAATTTATGATATTATATACTCCTAAATCCCGATATAGAAAACCCGATGCTAGCACAAGTCCTTGATGTGCCTAGAAAATCCATAAAAAGCCTCATCACCAATAAGGTGGCCACGGTTTTTATGACTTTCCTGTGCACATCAGTTACTTGCACTATCAAGCGTATTTCTATATCAGGATTAGGGTGCTCCTAAATCCCGATATATCATAAAAACTCAATGCTCCACGAGTTGATGTAACCAACATCAGCCCCTGCATTGTCCACTACTCTTAACCCCCAGACACCATTTGCAGGAGTTGAGCCTGCATTTAGCGTATTCGAGTCAACAATATTATTGGTGCCGCCACCACTGGGTTCCCTTAACACAGCAGATGCGCCATTGGGTGCAAATATCTGGATTCTGAGGTCGCCTCGATAAGTGTGTACAATATTGTATGAAATCTTGATAGAATTTGAGTTGCCGCTTCGTGTCACATTAACATTGCTGGTGGCACCTGTTGAGTTATTATCAGGAATATTAACATTGCTATTGTTGGTAAATATCGATTGGCCTGAACTTGCGGTATAACTACCGACTAAACTCACATTGCTGTAATTAGAATAGGCTCTAATCATGACATAATAAGTACCAGTTTGTGCGTTAGAAATTGGGCAGCTTTCATTGTTGCCATTTGCATAAGGACGACAATCATAGCTGGATGTCGTTGGTGCTGAGCCAAACTTAACGTACAAATCCGCATCTCCGCTACCACCACTCATGTTAAATGTTAGATCAGTGGCTCCTGCAGGAATGACTTGGGTAAAGTGAGTTTGAGAAGCTGTTGATCCAGATAATCCTGTTTTAGCCACACCATTAGTTAATGCTCCACCAGTTGGGGGAGATGTACCACCACCAAAGCTGGTATTTAATAACAAGTTTGGTGAACCTGGTCTTGCATCACTAACCTTGTTTACTGATGCTGCACTTTCTATAGCGGATTGTATTTGAGAGGGTGATGCATTCGGATTGTCATCTAAATACAATGCCACAACACCTGCCACATGAGGAGATGCCATTGATGTGCCACTAATGGTATTGGTCGCTGAATTGCTGGTGAACCAAGTCGAAGTAATTGACGAACCTGGAGCATAAATATCTAAACAGTTACCAAAGTTAGAAAAAGAAGATCTGCTGTCAGAACTGGTAGTTGAACCAACAGTAATGGCATTTGCAGCACGTGCTGGAGAAAAATTACAGGCATTGCTATTATCGTTACCTGCAGCAACGACCATTGTAATACCAGCTGCAACTGTAGCATTAACTGCATTGTCTAATGCGGTACTGGTTCCTCCGCCTAAACTCATGTTTACAACGGCTGGTTTAACATGATTGGCTCTAACCCAGTCAATTCCTGCAATCACACCAGAGTTTGACCCTGATCCTTCACAGTCCAATACCCGTATAGCTACCAACCTAGCATTTTTAGCTACACCATAGGTTGAGCTACCGACAGTTCCTGCAACGTGAGTTCCATGGCCATTACAGTCATTGGTACCATTGCCATCATTAATAGCGGTGAAACCCGAGCTGGCTCTGCCACCAAATTGTGAATGGCTAGTACGTATACCAGTATCAACCACGTAAGCTCTTACGTTTGTACCATTTTGATCATAAATATAAGTATTATTTAGCGGCAAATTGACTTGATCAATTCTATCTAATCCCCAGATTGCATTGTTTTGAGTCGCTCCAATGGAAACCATTTGATCGGCTTCTATAAATGCCACTCTATCGTCTTTAACCAATAAATCAACTGCACTTTTAGAAGCGCTTTTTAAAACAAAACCGCTAAGAGCTGAGGTATATGTGCGTTCTAAGCTCCCCTGTGCTTTGGTTGCTAGATCAATACTTATATCTGTAATAATTCTTTGTTTTGCTTCTTTAATTGAAAAATTGCTTTTTTGAGTCAATGATTCAGCTTGTTTTAATACAAATTCGTCTTTAAAAACAACGATGTATTGGTTCGGGATGATTCTTGACGATTGATAAGATGAAATCCTATCAATGTCTAGTTGGGGTTTTGCATTACTTGAATCAATAAATTGTGCCATTGAAATCTGGCTCATTGTAGCAAATGCCAGTGCTACGACTAATTTTTTGATGGGTTGATTATTGTTGTGCTTTTGTGGTGCACGCGCACCGAAATCTAATCTTTTCATATTAGAGACTCTCCTCTTGATTTTATGTTATGATTGACATGACAAAGCGTCATGCCGGTTAAACCACTTTTTATTGTTAGTTATTTTTAAAGTGATTGCTGAAAGATGTAACAAACTTTGTCAGCCGACATAGTATATACTTTCCATAGGCTTTAAAATTGTGATACTGGTCGCACTCTTGCTAGTTATTTTTAACAAACTTTATAAAAAACGCAAAAACAAGTTGCTATCTCAGTCAAACATTATTTGTAGAATTTATTTGTAACCATATCGGGATTAGGGTATTAAATCATTTGTTAATGTTTTTTTCTTTTGATATGATGAGTTTTTACAGCAACGATTATTGATTAATGCGCAATTTATTATTCCTAGTTTTTTTTGTCGTTTTATTTATCTCACCTTTTGTATCAAAAGCCAACGATTACACCATTACCATTACCGATGCTAATCACCATTTGGCGGAAGTTGAGGTGGTTTTTAAGGGAGTGACGAGCAAAGCATTTTCGGTAAAATTGCCCGTTTGGCGCACGGGTAAATACCAAATTTTAGATTTGCCTGCTAATATTCGACATTTCACAGCCTTTGATGTTAAAAACAATCCCCTAACCTTTCAAAAAGACGATAAAAATACTTGGCGAATTTTTGTTAATGCTCCAGGTGTTGTGAAAGTACGTTACCAAATTTATGCCAACAAATTGCGTAGCCGTGTTAGTCATGTTGATGCTACACATGCGTTTTTAGATGCCAGTGGCGTGTTTGTTTATAGCGAAAGCCAGCGAGATAAACAATTGACTGTAAAACTCAATGTTCCCGAAAGTTGGCGTTCAGTTTCTGGGATGGACTCTATTGCTGAACATCATTTCAAAGCCGATAACTATGATCAACTGGTAGACTCTCCGATTGAATCGGGTATCCATGTTTTTGATTCAATAAAAGTCGAAGAACAAACTTACGAAATTGTTATTTGGGGTGAAGGTAACTATGACATGCAGCGGTTAAAAAAAGACATAGAAAAGCTGCACTATCAGGCCAAAAATATATGGAAAACATTTCCCTTCAAGCGTTATGTGTATATGTATCATGTGGGGGATAAATTGCGTGGGGCAACTGAACATGTGAATTCAACCATTATTCAAGCCGATAGATTTGGTTTTTATCCTGATGAAAAATACCGCAAAATTATCGCTACAACGGCCCATGAGTTTGTTCATACATGGAATGTCAAATCTTATCGACCAGCAGGGATTTCACCTTATGATTATAGCAAAGAAAATTATTCGGATCTGTTCTGGATGGCGGAAGGCAAGACCAGCTATTATGACAATTTGTTTGCCGTTCGCGCTGAAATTTTTACGGTTGAAGAATATTTAGAGAATATTGCCAAAGATATTCATACATTTACTCAGAAACCCGGGCGCAAAGTAATGAGTTTGACACAAACCAGCTTTGATACTTGGTTGCCCAATGATGCCAATAGACGACACAATACAACGGTCAGTATTTATGTGAAAGGCGCACTGGTTTCATGGTTATTGGACACAGAAATACGATTGGTCACTAACAATGAGAAAAATTTGGATGATTTGAGTTATTTGTTGTATAAAAATTATGCCAATAGCGATGTGGGTTATAGCAGTTACGATGTTAAACAGTTGTTGAAACAATTGACCCATCAAGACTTTTCAGGGTTTTGGAGTGATTATATTGAAGGTACAAAGGCCATTGATTTCGAAAGCCTTTTGAATTTTTACGGGTTAAGTATAGAGGTAGGCAAAGATAAGGATGAACTAAAATTAACCCTAGGCATCAAAACCGTTGATACAAATGGATATGCCAAAATCACTCTTGTGAAAACAGGCAGCCCAGCATGGAATGCGGGACTGGAAGTAGGAGACAGCATTGTCGCTATAAATGGTTTACAAGTCACTGAAGGCAATTTAGATGAACATTTGGAAAACCTTAAATTAAACACAGAATATAAGCTGCATTATTTTAATCAAGGGCAGCTCAAACAAACACAAATTATACCCAGTAAAGCACCGCAAGAAAAATTGAATATTGTTCAGTTAGAGGCTGCAACTGATGCACAAAAACTACATTTTAATAGCTGGTTAAAACACGACTATATTACCGCATTTAAAAAATTAGCAATAAATGAGCAATAAAAAAACCATCGCCATTGCGGGCAATATAGGTGCAGGCAAGACTTCTCTGGTTGAATTTTTGACCTCTACTTACAGCATTACGCCCTTTTATGAACCCAACGATAAAAACCCTTATTTAGAAGATTTTTACAAGGACATGAAGCGCTGGGCGTTTCATTCGCAACTGTATTTTTTAAGCAATAAATTCCGTATTCATCAGCAAGTTGATTCAACTCAAGGTGTGGTGGTTCAAGACAGAACTATCTTTGAAGATGTTGAAATCTTTGCCACAGCCTTGTATCAAATGCGCAAGATTTCTAAACGAGATTGGCAGACTTATCAAGACTTCTACCAAAGTATTATTGCCTCAATCAAACCGCCGGATTTGATGATTTATCTCAAATGTCCTATCCGCACAGTTAGAAAACGCATCAAGATCCGTGGTAGACAAATGGAGCAAGACATTGCTTTGTCCTATCTTAAACGCTTGGACAGACTTTATGAAAACTGGATAAATAATTATTCCATGAGTAAGGTGTTGGTTATTGAGTCTGATAAATTGGACTATATGTGCGACTTTATTGATCGCCTTGATGTTATGGGCCAAATCGAGTTATTGTTGCCCAAAACTTTAAAACGCAGCTAATCTGTACTAATTCAGTACACTTTCACTACACATTGTTGGTAGTGTTGATTATAATGCACGCATGTTAAAGATATCACTGCTAACTGAAACTGAATGTAGAAAGCTAAACAAGTCCGATAGTTTGTGTTCGCAAGAAAAAGCTTGCGATACAAGTTAGGGTTGGCAGCAGGTCAATGTGGCACAGATCAATGAAGCCGGTGAGCCCGATATTAAAATAATGGTTAGAGATTATGTCTGAACAAGCACTAGAAATAAAACAATTAGAGAATGCCGAAGTCCACAAGCGTGTGGCACAAACCTATAAAGATGGATTCGTCACAGACATTGAGTCAGATACATTTCCACCGGGTTTAAATGAGGATGTGGTGCGAGCTATTTCTGCAAAAAAACAAGAACCTCAATGGATGCTTGATTGGCGGCTAAAAGCTTATAGAAAATGGCTAACTATGGAGCAACCTAATTGGGCAAAATTGAATATCTCAAAGATTGATTTTGATTCTATCTCCTATTTTTCTTCTCCCAAAAGTAATGCTAACGCGCCAGAAACGATTGATGATGTTGATCCCAAGCTATTGGAAACTTATGCCAAATTAGGCGTGCCATTACACGAGCAAGAAATATTGGCTGGAGTGAAGACAAAAAGAACACCCATAGCGATTGATGTGGTTTTTGATTCTGTATCGGTGGCTACAACATTCAAGAAAGAACTTAAAAAAGCGGGTGTGATATTTTGCTCATTCTCTGAAGCAGTTAGAGACCACCCAGAATTAGTTAAACAATATTTAGGCAAGGTTGTGCCCATTGGGGATAATTTCTTCTCTGCCTTAAATGCAGCCGTGTTTAGTGATGGTTCCTTTGTTTATATTCCTAAAAATACCCGTTGTCCAATGGAACTGTCCACTTATTTTCGCATCAACGAAATGAATACAGGGCAATTTGAACGCACATTAATTATCGCTGATGATGGGGCAGAGGTCAGTTATTTAGAAGGTTGTACAGCTCCTATGCGAGATGAAAATCAATTGCATGCAGCGGTAGTTGAGTTGTTTATATTGGATGATGCCAAGATTAAATACTCCACCGTGCAAAATTGGTACCCAGGTGATGAAAACGGCAAAGGCGGAATCTATAATTTTGTGACCAAACGCGCTGCTTGTAATGGTGTCAATGCTAAGGTTTCGTGGACACAAGTGGAAACAGGATCGGCGATTACTTGGAAATATCCAAGCTGTATCTTGCGTGGAGATAACTCTCGTGGTGAGTTTTATTCGGTGGCATTAACCAATAATTACCAACAAGCCGATACCGGCACGAAGATGATTCATTTGGGTAAAAATACCAAGAGCACGATAATATCCAAAGGTATATCCGCAGGAAAAAGCAGCAATACTTATAGAGGGCTGGTGCGAATTTCTAAAAAAGCCGAAGGCGCAAGAAATCATACTCAATGTGATTCCTTGTTAATTGGTAAGAACTGCGGTGCACACACGTTTCCCTATATCGAATGTTCAAACAGTACCGCACAATTAGAACACGAAGCCACCACTTCAAAAATATCAGAAGACCAATTGTTTTATTGCAAACAAAGAGGCATCACCGAAGAAGATGCCACATCTATGATTGTCGATGGCTTCTGTAAGGAAGTATTTAAAGAATTGCCGATGGAATTTGCGGTTGAAGCCAAAGCTTTGCTGGATATTTCTCTTGAAGGGGCAGTGGGCTAATTTTTGCACACTGATGTGATTATTATTGGTGCAGGTGCTGCAGGTTTAATGGCAGCAATTAGTGCAGGCAAGCGTGGTCGTAAAGTGATTGTTCTTGATCACTCTAATAAAGTGGGTAAAAAAATCTTGATGTCGGGTGGCGGACGTTGTAATTTTACTAATTTAGATATTCAGCCTGAAAATTACATTTCTCAAAACCCCCATTTCTTTAAATCAGCCCTGAGTCGATATACCCAATGGGATTTTATTGCCATGATTGAAAAACACAACATAGACTACCATGAGAAAACCTTGGGGCAATTGTTTTGTGACAACAAGTCTAAAGATATTTTAAATATGTTGTCCGATGAGTGTGAGTTAGTTGCTGTTGAAATTAAAGACCATTGCAGCATTGATAAAATCAACAAAATTGATAAGGGTTTTGAAATCAAATCCTCTTTAGGAAATTGGCAGTGCGAGTCTTTGGTTGTGGCAACAGGTGGATTGTCAATCCCTAAAATGGGAGCAACAGGTTTTGGCTATGATGTCGCAAAGCAATTTGGTTTGAATGTTTTACCAACCGCCGCCGCTTTGGTGCCATTTACCTTAATCGAATCTATGAAAAATGATTTTATCGCATTGTCAGGCACTTCTGTAGGTGTTACTGTCGAATGTAACGGTCGATTATTTCGAGAGAATATGCTATTTACTCACCGAGGTTTAAGTGGTCCCGTTATATTACAAATATCGTCCTATTGGAATCAAGGCGATGAAATTACCATCAATTTGTTGCCCGATTGTGATTTGCTAGAAATATTCTCCAGAACTAGCAACTCGAAAAAGCAACTCAATACATTACTTGGAGAGTTGTTTACCAAAAAATTAAGTAGAACTCTGGGTGATTTGTGGTTTAAGGAGTTTATCAACAAGCCTATTGCTGAAATTTCTAAAGACAAGCAATTAAGAATTATCAACCAACTAAAACAGTGGCGGTTCAAACCCAATGGTACCGAAGGCTATCGAACCGCCGAAGTTACCAAAG
>CAZLZZ010000080.1:0-13937 GCA_964564165.1 uncultured Alcanivoracaceae bacterium
GATGATAGAAAAAAAGAATTAACGATAGATTTGATTAATTATATTGAATAAACTCCGCATTATTTTCTTGTTGTTATTTGTGTGGCCAGTTTTTGCTAAAAAGCTGGTTATTAAAAAATGTATGCTTGCGAATGGTGCAATTTCCTATCAAGAAGATACCTGTAAGCTCAAAGGCGCTATCCTTAAAACAAAAAATAGCATTAAGACTAAGTCTGAACATACTACAGTTTCATTTATTTATCCCTTGACTGAAAAGAAACTAAGGAAAATAACTGTAGGCAATGATTTGATAAAAAACATCTCTAATCAGGTTAAGGGTTATCGAATCTCAATGAATGTTTTAAATAGCTGGAGTATAGTCAATAAGGTGTACAACGATAAACTATTGCACATGCGGTTTTTAGATAACACAAAAGGCAGTGAAATGTCTTTTATGTTGGATTTTATCTATACAGATGGCAAAGTATTCTCAATCACAGAATTGAATGAAATAATCTATTTACTGGGCAGTCGGTATGTTGATGGTTCGGTGGAGGCAGGGGTGAAGGCTGTTTCTGTAAAATTATTGGGTGGTAGAGGAATGATGGCAACTTTTACTGAATCAAAAATAGTTAAAAATTATCGGTATGCTATTAAAGGTGTGATTTATAAGAATAACTGGCTTGTTCAGTTCACATTGTTGAGTAATAACTCCCATAGCCAATCGCAACAACTTGCCTTGCAAACTGTTTTTGAAAACATAAGGATTCAAAAACTTTAAAACTACCTGAGCTGAATTCAAAGAATTAGATTATTTACTTTAGAACCAATAAATAGTATTAGTGGTGAGTTTAAATGAAGAGTAATTCAATGAAATTTTTGAATCTTTTATTAATGGTAATAATTTCCATCACGGCCTGTAGTTATATAGGCGTTTCAAGCCCAAGTGTTATTTCTCCGATTCAGGCCATTGAGCTTTCCGCAGAATCTGCCCCGAATAAAATCAGCGGAGTCTTTGAACTTGAAGTGTTGTCTATAAATACGGAGCAAAGGTTGTCATTTTTAAATTCAGAAATTGACAACTTAGTTCAAAGAAATTTGATTATCGCCTTACGTCCAAAGGTTGTTAAGGAATTGACTGATAAATATGGGGTTCATCCGGAGATTTTCTTTTTAGGTAAGAATGTTAGGGCAAGTGGAGAAGCTAAGCGCATCAAAACATGGGTTATTTTTAAGAAAAAAATACCAAACAGTGTTATTGTCAGACCAAAGTGTTTGTGAAATCAGTAGAGCAGTTAAGAATTTTGTAATTATTCGTCAATAGATTTTAATAAGATGTATGGTGTGGATAGAAAATCTTTGCTAGTTGCTGTTTTTTCAAGTACAATCTGTAAAATTTTTCAAATGATGGAAACTTAAAGGGAACTAAACATGAAAAAAATATTGACCGCCATGACCGCCATGAGTATGGCTCTCCAGGCCAGTGAAAACCAAGAAGAAAGATTAGAGTTTATTAATCAAAACACAACTAACGACCCTGAAATTTCAGATATTTTACAAAGTGATGATTTAAATCAATCACTATTAGGCTCTTCAATAATCAAGTCTCTGGAAACTAACGAAGAGACTTTGGGTGGAAGTGGTTCTTTCATGAGTGTTGACAAGTACGTATTTTTAGCAGATGATCAGGACTCATCAGGCAGTGTTACTCAAGGAGATGTTTTGGTCTACCAAATTGATTTAAGGGGACCAACACAAGTAACAGCTTCAAATGTTGTGTTATACGATGTATTGGATAGTAACACGAGTTTAATAGCAGGTAGTGTTCAGGTATCTTTTGGAACTATCATTGAAGGAAATGGTGTGACAGATACGCAGGTAGAAGTACAATTTGGAAGTATTGGTGTTAACAGCAATCGCAGCATTGAATTTTTTGCATTTGTAAATTCAATCCCTTCTAGTGAATTCATAGAAATTTCAAACCAGGCATTGGCTACGACTAGTAATTTAGGTGACTTCATATCCGACAATCCTTTTACAGTAGAATTTGGCGATCCAACTGTTATCACAGCATTTGGTCCTGCCGTGATCTTTAAAACGGGCTTCGAATAATTGGTTTTTTGAAAAGTGGAGAGGTTTGATACTTCAGTAAGGCATCATGCTTGGTACGAGCATTGGCACAGGTATTACTTCGTTAAAGAGTTAGTCAAAGATATGACAGTCTGTGATATTGCCTGTGGTGAAGGGTATGGCAGTTCATTGTTAGCAAGCGTTGCTAAATCTGTAACGGGTGTTGATATAGATGCCAGTACCATTGAATTGGCTCAAAAAAAGTATTGCAACACCCCTAATCTTAAATATATTCAATCCGATGCACTTTCTAGTTCTTTGCAAAACAATGAGTTTGATGTCGTTGTTTCGTTTGAAACTCTTGAACATTTAAAAGAACACGATACATTGTTGAATGAATTTTCAAGAATATTGAAAACCGATGGAATATTGATGATATCAACACCGGATAAGAATGTTTATTCTGCAAAAGATACAAGTCACAATCATTTTCATGAAAAAGAATTAACGGCATCAGAATTTGATTTATTGATAAGTCAAAAATTTAAGTACATTAAAACGTTTGGTCAAAAATTACAGCTTACTTCTGTTATAGAAAGCCAGGTATTTGATAAAGAAAACAGCATTAATAAAAACACCTATATCGAACAAGGCAATGAGAATTATCCGGTAAATAATAGCAACGAAGATATTTACCTAATCAAGATAGGTAGCAATAATAAACAAGCTCTTGAAAGCCTTGATATTCCAGCAATATATCATTTTTCAGATAATCATAATAATTTATTTAAACACTATGAAAATCAAATTCAAAAATCAATGGCAATTGATAAACAAAATCACCAATTACATGACACTGTTGAAAGACAACAAGCGATCATTAATCATTTAAAATCCAGACTGGGATATTGATTCTATTCATTGTTTAAGTATAAGGCGTCAAACCAAAGGTTTAAATTGTCTTCTAAAAAATAATTTTGGTATACCCAAAATTTCATGTCTCTGCTTAACTCTAAACGTTTTTCTTCATTGCTGATCAATTCTAGTATGGTTTTAATCCATATCTTTGGTTCGTTTTTTAATTGAATAGCAGGAGAATTTTTATAGCTGTCAATAGCACTACAAATTGTGGGCAAACCAAGGGCGCCATATTCCAGTAGTTTTAGGTTACTTTTAGCCCTATTAAATGTGTTGCTGACTAACGGTGCAATTGCAATGTCTAGTTGTAATGCTCCAAGTGTAGAGTGATAGTTAGCAAAGGAGGTGTTTTTATGGAATTCAATAAAATGTGAACCCAGGTTATCTGGTAAGTATCCATAAAAAACCCATTGTACTTGGTTTTTAGTGGCCGAAATTATAGGTTTGAGCCAGGCTAAATCTTTTTCATGTTGTGCGGCACCAGCCCAGCCAATCCTCAGTTTTTTATTCTGATTCTTTACAATTGATTGATTCAACCACAACTCTTTGGGCAATAAATTATTGATAACTTTAATGTTTTTGTGGAGGTGCGAAAATTTATCTGCAAGATACTCAGTTGTAACAATTAATCTATCAACGAGTTTAAGAGCGGTTTTTATTTTGCTTTGTATGTCCTTGGGGTTGGATTTTGAGAACTGATTATAGTTTGGAATTTCGGTCAATAAATCATCAAGGCTTAAAACCAATGGGATATCTAAATACTTTCGATATAATTTAAGTGCTGATAGTTGTTGTGTGTCGAGAAAATTATGCAGCAATAAAACGTTTGGGCTTTGTTTAATGATTTCAAAATAACTAGCTGTTCTATTTTGTCTTCGCTCAGGTAGAAAATGTGAGCTGATCTTATCAGCGGCTACCATCGCACTTATTGGGGCTTTTACGCGATAGAACCCACTTGCCCAAGAATCATTGGCATAAGCAAGAACCCTAGGTAAATTTTTTGGCGTTTTGAATGTCCCAAAATTAACATCTAATTGAATTCCATCTTGAGAGTCGAATGCTTTTGATGTATCTTTGTTGTTTAAATAGAATTTTTTATCGCTATTAATTAAATCTTTTCTTTGTTGATTTAATTCAATGCTTTTGGTGTCCATACAATAACTGGGTAGGTTGGTTTTTGCAATACCAGTTACTGGAATCAATGCAATCCTATGGCCTGTTTTGCACAGCTGGTTACTTAAAGCATTCGCTCGATAATAAACATTGCCAGTAGTGTTGAAACCTTTGACCAAATTCCAGGAAGTTTTGTTAATTAAGAAACAATCTTCATCAAGTAATGATGAAATATAAGGAAAATTTCCAACATCAAATCTAACATCTCTTAATATACCTCTTCCAGAAAGATGTCCTTTGCCTATTTTTTCAGCAACAATATAATCGTTGTTAACCGTTGAATTAAAAATGGGTGAGATAGCTTGTATCCCTTTCCATTCTATATGTTTAGACATTGTGTTTAACACGTTTTTGTCATTTAGAATTATGTTGTCATTTAAAAATAAAAGTTGTGTTGCGCGGTCTCTTTGTAAAACTGGATTAATATATATATCTGGTTGATTGAAGTCTACATAGTGAGCACTTACATTTTCCTGATTGAATATCACACGGTGAGAACTAAAAACATAAATATGTGCAATATTAATTTTCCTTTGTTTCATCAGGATTCTAATTTGAATTTGTATCTTTTCTTGGTTTAAGTTGCTCAGTAAAATAATTGAGATGTCACTCGTTTTTTGATTTAATACAAGTGAAGACATATTGTTGTTTTGGATTTCGGTTTTCCAATTTGTTGACCACAACACATCATTGTATAAATAACTCAAATAAGGGAAATAGTGAATCTTGTCAAACATGTTGTCATCAATCAGAGTGTCAATGACATGAGAAAAAGGCAAACGCTCTTTAATGATTTGGTTTAATGCTCCTTTAATTCGACAGGGCTCTATTGGCATATTGCAGATTAATGCACCTATTCTATTTTTGCGCCTTAAATAGGAAAACTCATTAAACTCAGACTCAAATTGAGGGCCATAAATTTGCTCATGATTATTAATAAGTGCGTAGTCGGTGAGGCCTATGTATTTGCCGGAAATTTGAAAGTTATCAATCCAGTTGCCAAAATTGTCATTAATTAACTGCCCTTCAAATAGTATACAAAATACAGGGGTCAAGTTGTTGAAATCAAAATTTTTGTCAAAATAAGGCAGATACACTTTAGAGTTCGGCGCATAGGATTGGCAGCTAATTTCACTTTGCGAACAAAGCTTTTGATTCTTTCCTAGAATAATAATGTCTATGTCTTTAGGTGACTTCCAATCAGATTCTGCTTCTAGAGTCATTTCAGAAGATAGCCATGTTTGCATGGTTTGGTAAGCATTGTCCGAGGGAGTAGACAACGGTTTTTGTGTGGTGTTTTGAGGGAGGATTGATTTACAATGTTTTTCTGTATATTGACTATAAATATGGTTGATGGCATCTGAGGAATCAACATTGGGTAACTTAGCTGTTTGCAAATTATTTTTCATTATAATTAGAGTACCCCTGTTTTTTTCCAATCCTTCAATGCAAGAAGCCAATGACATGGGGTTTGCATTGCTAAAAGTCATGCCGTTAAAACCTGGTTTTATTCTCGCTTTTAAAGCCCCAATATCAGAAGCGATAACAGGAATATTATTAGCCCATGCTTCGGACAAAACTCTGCAATAAGTTTCTGGTTGAATTGCAGGTATGATGACAAGATCAATATTAGATAAAAGATTGGTTAAATCATCTTGCTGGTAGATGCCGGAGCACTTTATTGTAGTGTTGTTTAACTGTTGATGATAAAAAGGTTCTATTTGTCCTATGATCTGCCAATTGATGCCTAAAGATTTTAATTCGTGATAGGAGTCAAGAAATATTTGTGCTCCTTTTTCATAAGAAAATGTTCCTAAAAATGCAACACACAAGTTCTTATTGGTAGTAACAGGTATATGAATTTTCTTTTTGGGGTGAAAATAGGGCTCAACTATGTGGATATTTTTCGGTTCTATATTTTGGAAATTATTTAATAAAATGTCATGTAAATATTTGCTAGGGGCTATTATAGTTGCTGAATTTTCAATGATTTGATGCCAAATGCTATTCCTTTTTTGGATATAATTCTTGGTCGAAAGAGGGTTGTAATTGGTGATTTGTTTAAGGCAATTTACACAATCTATATCGCTTTCTATGCACTGTGTTTTTTCACAATATCTGGTGTTTTTGTTTGTTAATAATGAAAAATTAAAACAGATTGAAAAGTGATCATGGCATGAAATAATGTAGGGGATACCTAAGCTGTGACAAATAAGGGGCCACATTAGTGAGCCAATACCCACAAACGAATGAAAATGTATGCATTTATACCGCCCATTTAAAATTAACCTAGTAAACATCAAGTCTAGCTCTTGATGGTTCATATCGGCATTTCTATTGTTTATTTTAGTGTAAACTTTGTGGTTTATATATTGGTAATAAAGGATGCGGGTTTTGTTGTTTAGTTTTTTTGTCTCTAAAGTTTGGTATGGTATTTTTTTTTGGCTGAGCACAAGCACGGTATTGAAAATGTTTTTTTCTGTTTTTTCTAAAATTGTTTTTGTAAAAAGCTCCACGCCACCTTTAGACTCAAGCCCGTGAACCACGTGTAATATATTGTCTTTGTTATTGTTAAGGTGTAAGTATTCTTCAACCAATTTTATCGGGTTGTTCTCAGAGAAAGTTTGTATTTCTTCACTGTACTTTGGCCAACGCAGGTCTAACAATCTTTGATGCTGTGATTTGAGTATATTAGAGTCTTCAGTAAAGCTCTGTGACCCCATGTGATAAACAAACGATGCTGGAGCACAGGCAATATCAAAACCAGACAATCTTATCCTCAAAGAATAATCACATTCTTCTCCATAACCAGGATTGTAGTATTCATCAAATACTCCGTGGCTCATGATGATTTGTCTTTTAATCAACATGCAGGAACCAACCGCTGTTGGTATTGGATACCATTTAGATGAAAAATAACTTAGCTGATCTATTGAGTCAAGTAATCGATTATTTAAGGTTAGTATGTCGCGTTATCAGATAAGGGGCAGACAATAGCAACATTAGGGTCGTTTGCAATAATTGATAGTTCTTCTAGCCAGTTCTCTGTGACAACCGTGTCTGAGTTAAGTAAGACCACATCATTTCTTGTATCCAGCATCGCTTGATTTACATTTTTCAAATAACCACCATTTTTTGGCTGCTGTACGGCGAAAATATGTTTATGTTTTAGCACAATAGAATTGATCCACGGTACAATGTTTGTGTCAGTACTGGCATCGTTGTATAGGTAAATGTTGTGATTATTTTCGGTGTGTATCAACAGGCTTGCAATACACTTTTTTAAGGCTTTAAATCCATTGTAAACAGGTATAATAATATCGCATTGTTTGAGGCTAAATTTTTTTACTGAATTATATTGTGCTAGGTTAATGATTTTTTGAATGTAATGATTGTTGTCCATATTGGTGTATCTCTAGTTCCTTTGGTTAAATTGTTTTAGACATGGGCAGAAACTCGATTTTATTTTTGTCATCCATATGATGATAAACATAATCTTTACCACGATAAGCATTTTTATGATAAAAATCAATGCCAGATAACGTTGCCATTAATTGGCATTTAGCAAAGCCATGAGTTTTTGCTTGTGTTTCGCATGTGCTCAATATTACTTTACCAAGCCCGAGTCTGGAAAAGTCTGGGTGAATAAAAAAAGCCCGAATTTTTGCAGAATCAGTTTTGGGGTTCAATTTATTGGAGTTGCGAAGCTTGTTGCTGTTGCTACCAAATAAGGTCTTGCGAAAACTCCATCCACCACATGCTATGATTTGGGTGTTAGACTCAATGACATAATAGCTTTGATCTTCAATGAGTTGAGAGTCTAGGCCAAATGCACCTTTTAATGCGGATTCGATGGTTTGACTTGTATAAAATTTACCACCTAGCTCTCTGGCAGATAATTTTATCAAATTTGAAATACCATCACTGTCAGATACTTGAGCTAGGCGTAGGTTATGCTTCACAGTTTAGGGTAAATCCAACCTGAAATTTCAGCGCCAGTTGTATTTTGATTAGAACCAGGAGCAACATCAATCAGTGTATAATGGCCATTAACTTTAAACAAACTGATTTTACGTGCGTATTTGTTTGGGTTTTGCCAAATTTCATTGTCATAATTTTCTTCGGCCAATGAAACATGCCTTAATTTTTTATCGACCTCGACCACTACTGCCACATGACCATGTAACCACAAAGGATTAGCTCTATCAGGATAATAGATGACTAAATCTCCGATTTTAGGCGGTCTAGTAGCTGTACCATTGATGGAGCGAGCTAGCGGGAAATTTTCATTGGTTCGGATATTCTTCCCTTCGCTAAGATAGATAATTTCATGGGCAGAATCAATGCTGCCAAAGGTGATGTTTTTATTCACCATCCACCATCTGCGCGCATATTCAACACATTGATTGATAAGACCGATGTAATGTAAATTATCATCTTTTGGGCTTTCTTTGTGTATGCTTACTTCGCCAGTGGTTAAGTTTAAGAATGAAAATTCTGGATGGACGCATTGCGACTGACAGTTGGAATAAGCCTTAATGCCATTGGCTTGACCCAAAGTGATGCCAAACTCATGAACACAGTCACTTGTGCACAGCTGCTGGTTTTTTTCAAACATGGACTTACTTTGTTCTGCTGAAAATACGGGTGGTTTTTCGCGCAGTCCTACACCATCGGTATTTTCTAATTGTGCAAAAGCAAAATTACTGATTAATAACAATAGTAAACAGCGCATTTTATGCTCCAGTGAAATTGGCTTTTCTTTTTTCTAAAAAGGCTGTTGTGCCTTCTTTCATGTCGGTAGTCGAACAGGTAACAGCAAAGGCTTTCGCCTCATAGTCTAAACCGTCTAATAATGAACACTCAGCACCGTGATTGATGCTATCAATGATGCACTGTAGTGCAACAGGAGCTGAAAAAGCCAGTTGTTTTGCCATTTTATTAACAGTAGGCATCAACTCATCTTGAGTGACAACTTGATTAACTAGGCCTATTTCATAAGCGCGATTGGCATCAATCATATTGCCCATTAGGTTCATTTCCATAGCTCTGCCTTTGCCAATTAAACGCACCAATCGTTGGGTTCCGCCAAATCCAGGTATTACGCCCAGTTTTATTTCTGGTTGTCCAAACATGGCATTGTCTGATGCAACGCGCATGTGGCATGCCATCGCCAATTCACAGCCGCCACCCAATGCAAAGCCATTAATTGCTGCTATGACTGGTTTTCTAGATTGTTCAATGGTTGACATGACTTTTTGACCGTAGGTAGCAAATCTCATGCCAGTAATAGCAGTGGATTTCGCCAATTCGGAGATGTCAGCCCCTGCAATAAAGGATTTTTCGCCACTTCCTGTGATAATGAAGGCAGCTATATCATCGTTGTTTTGTGCTTCATTGATGGTTTGTTCAATTTCTTTCAATGTTTGTTGGTTTAATGCATTGAGTTTTTCAGGCCGATTTACGGTTAAGGTTAATATTTTGTTATGGACTTCTGTAAGGATATTAGGCATAGTGCTATTCAATTAGATTAAAAGAGATATTATATCAATAATTGAATCAAATGGGGTTAAATGTGTCTATAGGAGTTGTTAATAGTTGTGCTGTATCATAAAATACGCACCTTTGAAAATTCAGAAACTCAAAAATTCAAAAATGAAAAAAATGAAAATTCAGTAAAACCAACATCGAGGAACTTGATAGATGAAATTAAAACTAATATTAACGGGGGCAGCTTTGTTGTTGTCACTGATGGCTTCAGCTCAAAAGGCCGCAGAACAACCCGCAAACATCACATTTGATAAGAACAAAACCAGCTATGCTATGGGTTTTCGTTTGGGCTTACAATTTGCAGGAACCAAGGAAAGCGAATTCGAACTGAACACTGATGAAGTTATCAAAGGCATCAGAGATGCCAGCGCGAAAAATGAGCCAGCAATAACAAGAGAAGAAATGGCTCTGAATGTTCAGGGTTATGAAAACAAAATGAAGCTCAAGCAATTTGAAGCATTTAAAGCTTTGGCTGAGAAAAATAAAGAACGCAGCGATAATTTCTTAAAATCTAATCGCAAGAAAAAAGGCATAAAAGAACTGGCTTCAGGCATTCAATACAGAATCATCGAAGATGGGATAGGCAATCAACCAACATTGGACAGCGAAGTAGTCATTCACTACAGGGGTTCTTTGGTTGGTACAGATGATATTAATAACTACCAAGAATTTGACAGCTCGTTCGTTCGAGGGGAGCCCAAAACCTTCAAAGTAAGCGAGGTCTTAAAAGGATGGCAGGAAATTATCCCTTTAATGCGTCCAGGCGGAAAATGGCAAGTGTTTATTCCACCTGAGATGGCTTATGGCGTACGTGGGCAAAACCCAATTGGTCCTAATGAAGTATTAATATTTGACATCAATTTATTAGACATTAAGTAATTGTTAATTATTAATGGTTAATTCCAAGTTATGTTTATAAATGATAAATAAAATGAACGGAGTAGGTAAAAATCACTCCGTTTTTTTGTATGTTTAAGATAGAAAACAAAGACAAGTTATACGCCAATTTAAAGTCTCTTTTAAAGACAGAATTGCTTCCAACTGAAATATGGCAAGCATCAGGTCACGATGAATTCCGTCCAGCAGCTGTGCTTGTGCCGTTGTTTTGGAAAGACAAAGAAATGCATGTTTTATTGACAAAGCGTTCAGAAAAACTTAAACACCACGCGGGCCAAATTAGCTTTCCAGGTGGAGGGTTTGACGAGTCAGACATCACTATACGTCAGGCTGCTATTCGTGAAACCAAGGAAGAAATAGGCATAGGAAGCGCATTTATAGATGTTGTGGGCTACTTAGACGATGTAGAGACCATATCTGGATTCTATGTGACGCCTTTTGTAGCAATTCTCAAAGATGGGTTTGATATTAGTGTTAATGAGGATGAAGTCTCTGAAGTTTTTTCTGTCCCTTTGAGTTATTTTTTAGATGAAAATAATTGCGAAATAAAATCAACTGTATACAAAGGCAAAGTGGTAAACTACTGCGTGTTCGACCACCATAAATACACAATTTGGGGTGTTACGGCAGAAATTATCGTGAAGTTAATCCAGAAAGTAAATAAGCAGAGCTAGTTGATGACAGGTGATGACAGATTATGACAGCAAAAATTAAAGGCAAACTATTCATTAAAACCCATGGGTGTCAGATGAATGAGTACGATTCATCCAAAATGTTGGATGTTTTAACCCATACCCATGATTTAACTATGACAGACAATGAATCCGAAGCGGATGTTATCTTGTTGAATACTTGTTCTATTCGTGAAAAGGCGCAAGAAAAGGTTTTTTCACAATTGGGTCGCTGGCGAAAACTCAAAGAAAAGAATCCCAATCTAGTGATTGGAGTGGGTGGTTGCGTGGCCTCACAAGAAGGCGATAACATTTTAAAACGAGCACCTTACGTTGATATGGTGTTTGGACCACAAACTTTACACCGTTTGCCTAAAATGCTCAATGCGGTTAAAACCGAAGAAAAACCACAAATTGATATCTCATTTCCTGAGATTGAAAAATTTGACAACATGCCAGAACCTCGCAAAGAGGGAGCTTCTGCCTTTGTATCAATCATGGAAGGCTGTAGCAAATACTGTTCGTTTTGCGTGGTTCCTTATACCCGTGGAGAAGAAGTGTCACGACCATTGGATGGTGTACTTGCAGAAATCATGCAATTGGCACTGCAAGGTGTCAAAGAAGTGAATTTACTGGGTCAAAATGTCAACTCCTATCGTGGAAAAACCCATGAAGGAGAATATGTTGATTTGGCACACTTAATCCATTATGTTGCTGCCATTGATGGTATCGAGCGCATTCGATTTACCACTTCACACCCTGTTGAATTTACCGATGCGTTGATTGAGGCCTATCGAGATGTTCCAAAATTGGCCAACTATTTACACTTGCCGGTGCAAAGTGGTTCTGATAGAGTGCTCTCGGCGATGAAGCGTGGACATACTGCTCTTGAATATAAACAAAAAATTCGCAAATTGCGCGAAGTGCGCCCAGATATATCTTTGTCCTCTGATTTTATCATTGGTTTTCCAGGAGAAACCGATAAAGAGTTTGAAGCGACCATGAAATTGATTGAAGATATCAGGTTTGATCAAAGCTTTAGTTTTATCTACTCCAAACGGCCAGGAACGCCCGCTGCCAATATAGAAGACGAAATTCCATTGTCAGTTAAGAAACAAAGGCTGTATAGGTTGCAAGAAACCATTAATGGTTTTGCTTCTGAAATATCTCAAGATATGATTGGCACAGTACAGCGTGTTTTAATAGAAGGGTTGTCTAAAAAAGACGACAATCAACTTGCTGGTCGTACCGAAAATAACCGAGTGGTTAATTTTGATGCCAATCCAAGATTAATAGGTCAATTGGTTGATGTTGAAATAACGCAAGCGGTAAGAAATTCACTAAAAGGGAAGCTAATTATCAATGACTAAAAAAACCATCGAAATACTAGACGAACAAAAAGCCGTAAAAAATGCCGTATTAATTAATTTATACGGCCACTATGATGAGCACATCAAGTTATTGGCTAAACACACAGATACAGCAATTAATGCGCGTGGCAATCAATTACAAGTAGAAGGCGAAGAAGACAATATTCATCAAGTTGAGGTTTGTTTAGATTTAATGCTGGATGAAGCTTTAAATGAGTCATTAACCTTGGAGCTGACGCATATTATTTTACAAGGCAGTCATCTACAGATTGATAGCAATAGCCAAGATGCATTAGGTTCATCGGACTCATCAGATGTACAAGACGTCAAAATTCAAACACGCAAAGGTGTCATCACAGGCCGTTCGCCCAATCAGAAACTTTATTTACACAACATAGTTACACACGACATCAACTTTGGTATTGGTCCAGCGGGCACGGGAAAAACCTATTTGGCAGTGGCTTGTGCGGTTGAAGCCATACTTAACCAAGATGTACAACGCATTGTCTTGGTTCGTCCAGCGGTTGAAGCAGGTGAACGCTTGGGTTTCTTGCCCGGTGATTTGTCCGATAAAGTCGATCCTTATTTGCGCCCTCTGTATGATGCTTTGTATGAAATGTTGGGTGTCGAAAAAGTTGAGCGCATGATGGAAAAAAACATCATTGAAGTTGCGCCGCTAGCCTTTATGCGCGGTCGAACCTTAAACAACGCCTTTGTGATTTTAGATGAAGCACAAAACACCACATTAGAACAGATGAAAATGTTCCTAACCCGCACTGGCTTTGGCACAACGGTAGTGGTCACAGGGGATGTTACACAAGTTGATTTGAGACCAGGACAAACCTCAGGCTTGAATCATGCCATTGGCATTTTAGAAGGAGTTGAGGGTATTAGTTTTAGTTGGTTTGAATCTAAAGATGTTGTTCGTCATAATTTAGTACAAAAAATCATCAATGCTTATGAATCCGGTACTGCTGAATAACGGTACAGATAATTCCATTCCCAGTATTGAACAGTTCAATACATGGGTCAATGCGGTTATCCAACAGCATGGCAGTTTTTTCCAAGTCAGCATAGAAATAGTTGATAAGGCAACAAGCCAAGATTTAAACAGCACATATCGTGGCAAAGAAAAACCCACCAATGTTTTGTCATTCCCTTTAGAATTGCCAGAGTTTGTTAAAGAAGATTTAATCGGTGATTTGGCGATATGTGCCCAAGTTGTAGAACAAGAAGCACTTGAGCAAAACAAGCCTATTATCAATCACTGGGCGCACTTAACCATCCACGGAACTCTGCATTTGTTGGG
>CAZLZZ010000081.1:0-4569 GCA_964564165.1 uncultured Alcanivoracaceae bacterium
ACTCTCCAGGAGTATTTTTGACGAGGGTAAGGAGGAATTTTGGCAAAATCCAGCTTTTCCATAGTAGAATATTTTTTTTCGGTCAAACACTACTTATCCATAGACATTATAAATCAGCAACACAATCCCTATTAACCCTAAAACTGACAACAAAACAATGGGAGTGATTTTGTGTTTATTCTTGTGCTTAGGTTCTTCCTTATTTGCAAACTGATGTGCGGCTGTTTCTAATCTATTCTTGTCCTCAGGCGATATGTCTTCTAATTTGGTCTGGTCCACCAATTCGGGATTCATATACAAAATCGCATCCTGATTTTTGCTTTCGGCAGCTTTTTGTTCATCATAACTTTTGGGCTTGCCTGTGATTAAGTCGAACTCGCGAAACACTTTGGGTTTAATTACATCATTCGCACTGGATGAATTGTCGTCACTGACAATCGACAGCAATGTAATGTTGTCTTTGCCGTCTTTTTCAACTGCTGTTGTTACCAGTGATTGTGTTAAATTTTGCATGTCATGGCTGTTCTTCTGATTGTTCTTTAGGCTATCAATAATATTCTTTTCATCTGCAATACTGTACAACCCATCTGTACAGAGCAATAAAACTTGATTGTTTTCCAAGGTGCCACTGTTGTAATTGATTGATATGTCTTTTCTAACAATACCCAGTGCTTGAGAAATGACATTTCTATCGGGGTGAGTTTCCAAGTCTTCAACACCAATGTGACCATTTTCGAACAATATCTCCACATAAGAATCATCGCGAGTAATCAATTTCAATTCATCATCCCAAGTATAAACTCGGGAGTCACCCACCCATGCTATTTCATACGAATTGCCTTTGAACAAAACAGCAACAATGGTACTGGCCATGCCTTTTTTCTCGGAGTCAGATTGAATTTGACCAACGATTTCTTGGTGGGCTATTTGAACAGATTCTTTGAGGCTTTTTCCTGATTTAATACAGTTAGCCGTGGTTTCGCAGGCCAAATTACTGGCGATTTCACCTTTTGACATACCACCCACGCCATCGGCAACAATATACAAGCCTAAGTCCTTATCAATAAGAAACTTGTCTTCATTGACTTTTCTTTGACCGATATGTGTTTCTGCAAAACTTTGTAGCATAGAGCCCCTTAACAAATTTTTTTGTGTATTTTAGTCTATGATAGACATTATTTGAAGTACAGTGCATTGTAGCATATTCTTGATTTTTGTGAACTGGCTCACGTTTTCAGGTTGACACATCCCATATAGGGGTATTTAATAGACCTGGCAACAAGTTGGCATCGCTTAATACTTGAGTCTTATTGTTGTGATCCAATACATTGATTCTAGAACCGTCTTTTAGTACCAAATTCATTTCATAACTCAAATAGATGTGCCTATGTTTTTGTACTCTTTCTGAAAGTATTTGAATGGCATGAACTGTATCAAAATAAGTACTTTTATTCTTTTTTGTAATTTTACCAGAAAATTTAGCTTCTTTGCCTCCCACCCAACAAGACCCAAGTAGGCACAATGACTACTCACATTAAGTACTGGCATCCCATATAGGAATGGCTATCATTTCCGCTAGAAGCTCTGCATCTACGCGAATTTGTGCATAGTTTCCATGGTCAACCACATTAAATCTAGTAGCATCGTTCATCACTAAATTGATTTCATAACTTTTAAAACTGCCATTGTCTGATTTGATTCTTTCTGACAAGATTTGTAAGGCATAAATATTACTGAAATAAATGATTTGCTGTTTGTTAGATTGATTACCAGAAAAACTGGGTTGTTTGTATCCAATCCAAAAAATATTCAAGTTACTGTCAAATACTTTTGGCATTCCCATAGTTCTGAACATAAAATAAGCTGCTGCTGCAAAAATCGAACCAAATATAAACAAGAATATTCCTGCATTTTCGTCTTTAAAGAAAAACAAGTACATTCCTATCAACAGTGTAATCACACCAATCAACGCAAAAACCCCAATGAATGCCAAACCACCAAACGACAATTGATACCGATAAACAGAAGGCGATTTTTCAATCAATGTACTGGTTTTAAAATTAGTACCGCCAAGTTTTAAGGGTTGCCATTTGGTTTTCTTTGCCACCGGGTCATCAAATTGATGATTCTCATACTGTTTTTCGGCTCGTGTTTGCAGTTCTTTTATTTTATTTTTTAGTTTTTCAAACATAATGCAATCTCAGATTTAAAATTTAACAAAGTACAAAATTCTATTCTTGGCAGGCATTTCAATATCTTGTTTTAACTGGATGCCTTCAGCTATCATCAATTTCATAACCTCTTCAAAACCCCTTATTGCTCTATGGAAATTCTGTTCTTTTAGCCATACATCAAATTTGGCATTAGATTCGGATGTAAACTGTCCATTGTAGTTAAACGGACCATAAATAATTATTTTTGCACCTGATTTTAGGTTTTCACCCAGCTGATTAATTAAACTTTGCACATTTTGCCATGACATGATGTGCAGGGTATTGGTAGTAAATACCACATCTACATCGATATTTGGAAAATCATTTTTTCCCGATTGATAAACAACAGGAGCCGAAACATTATCCAAATTTGCTTCATTTAGCCACATATTAATGCCGGAATGATTCTCCAATAAATCTGAAGTGTGCCATTGTAAATGTGGGAAATTCGGTGCCATAAATGCCGCATGTTGCCCTGTACCTGACCCTATTTCCAACAAATGTTTATCAGTAGGCTTTATGACATCTTTAAGAACATCAAGAATAACTTGTTGGTTGCGTTCACATGATGGAGCAAAGGGCTTTTCCATTACTCTTTATAAACCTTGCCTTCTTTCATGACAAAATCTACATCCAACAACTCTTCAATATTATCAATTGGCGATGCTGAAACAGCAATAATATCGGCATATTTCCCTACTTCTATGCTGCCAATTGAATTCGACATTCCCAACAAATCAGCGGCATTTACCGTTGCTGATTTGATTACTGCCATTGCTGGCATGCCTGCTTGGACCATTAATACTGCTTCTTGTGCATTAGCCCCATGTTTTGAAACACCACTGTCTGTGCCAAAGGCTATTTTTACTCCACCATTGTAGGATTTAATAAAATTCCCTTGCATGTCTGCACCCACTTTTATTGCTTTAGCCTTAATTGCATCGCTCATAAAATCAGCCGTTTTAGCCATTTTTAAAACGGTATCACCGGCCAATAGCGTTGGCACTAAGTAAGCACCCGTTTTTTTGAACAACTTTATGGCTTTGGGTCCAGCATATGTGCCGTGCTCTATACTATCCACCCCTGCTTCAAGTGCGGCGATAATGCCATCTTCTTGATGGGCATGAGAGGCCACTTTCCTACCCATACGATGTGCTGCTATAACCACTTCTTTGAGTTCGTCGGCTTCCATTTGTTGGCCTGTCCCTGTATTTCTATCGGATAGAACACCACCAGTTGAGGTGATTTTAATTAAATCAGCACCAAATTTAATTGCACGGCGTGTCGCACGACGACAATCATAGGGTCCATCACAAATAGTCTCCCGTGTGTAAAACTCCATCAGATCAGGCTTTATACCACTAACATCGGCATGTCCTCCTGTAATTCCAACTCCACCTGCCGCAATAATTCGTGGCCCATCTATCCAACCTTTTTCTATCGCATCTCGATAACCATACATGTATTGAGGATTTGAACCCACATCACGAACTGTAGTGAATCCAGCTAGCAATGTTTTCATACCATAACTAATAATTCTAAAACCTTTCAATTGATCTGACATTCTCACATCATCTTTGACTGAATCAGGACCTAACTCTCCTTGTAAATGTACATGCATATCCATTAAACCTGGCAACACATAACTATTTTTCAAGTCAATAATTGTACTGTCTTCAGGATATATACTTTGATCAACATAACCATCTAACACTTCAGATATTTTATTACCGACAATAACAATAGTTTGTTCTGACTTGGTACTTTCTCCAGGAACAGCCAATAACTCACCTGCATAAATAAGGGCCGTTTTGGCATGAATGTTTAACCCCACAAACAATAGAGCAACAAGTGCATGTTTATTCATAATCATTCACCAACTGTACAAAGGCTTTAACGCCATTAATTAAGTTTGATTCCTCCACATAAAATAAAGGAGAATGATTAGACGGGGCAGTTTTTGCATCAACATCATGTGGCGTTACGCCCATAAAAAAGAAAAAACCAGGAATTTTTTGGGCAAAATATGAAAAATCTTCAGCGCCGGTAATTTGTCCCATGTCTACCACTTTATCTTTGCCAAATACTTTTCTTAAACTAGGCAACATTTGCTCGACCAATTCACGGTTACTGGATAACCATTATGAATCACAAGGTCGGCAGTTGCGCCACTGGCTTTGGCAGTGTTTTCAACTATTTTTCTTAAATTTTCATGCACAATATCACGGATATTCATATCAAAGTTGCGGATGGTGCCGACCATTTCCACTTTATCTGGAATAATATTGCTGCGGATACCACCTTTGATGGCACCAAATGAAACCACCACAGCTGCTTTGGTAACATTCACTTTACG
>CAZLZZ010000081.1:4583-12152 GCA_964564165.1 uncultured Alcanivoracaceae bacterium
ACAGCATTGATAATTTGCGCACTTGCAACAATGGGGTCGACACCTCCCCATGGACGAGAACCGTGAGTTTGTCTGCCATGAACGGTTAAATCAAAGGTATCATTGCAGGGCCTGCGTGATAACCCAATACACCGCTAGGAATCCCAGCAGTAATATGAATCCCAAAGATAACCTCTGGATTGTAATCTGCGAAAATCCCCTCCTCTAACATGACTTCTGCACCGCCTCTCTCACCGGTTGGCGCTCCCTCTTCTGCTGGTTGAAATATAAACAAAATCGAGCCTTTTAAGGTGGCTTTGTTTTTTGCGAAAACTTCAGCTGCACCCATTAACATCGCCACATGTGCATCATGTCCACAGGCATGCATCACACCCACTGTTTCACCGCGATATTGAGTGGTTACTTTTGAAGCAAAAGGTATCTCCACTTGTTCTGTTACTGGCAATGCATCCATGTCAGCACGCAAGGCAATAATAGGCCCAGGCAAATCTCCTTTAAGAAAACCAATAACACCGGTGTGTGCGATACCACTCTTGACTTCCATTCCCAATGATTTTAGGTGCTCGGTAACTATTTTTGACGTTCTAAACTCTCGATTACTCAATTCTGGATGCTCATGAAAGTCTCTGCGCCATTCGATAACATTTGACTCAATATCTACAATGTCTTGTTTAATATCAGCATTAGTTGTGAACGGAACAAAGATTGAAGTAAAGAGTAAAGTAAAGATTACAATTGATTTGACCATTGGATTTTCCTAAATAAAGAAATAATTGTTGCACAAATTGGATATTTAAACAATTGATTTTTATTGTAAGGTGGGTTTACCCATCATATCTATCAACCCAATCCACAAAACAACAATCAAAACTTAATACTGGGCAAACCCGCATTATTGGATGTTATTATAGTGCTTGACCGAGAAAGTATTCGTAGCGAGGGAAAGTCTGGTTTTCGGCAACAATTCCTCATTATTTGAGGAAAATAGCTGGCTATTTGACGAGGATAAGGAGGAATTTTGACAAAATCCAGCTTTTCCGCAATAGAATATTCTTTCTCGGTCAAGCACTATTTATAGGTATTCGCATACAAATAACTGATAATCCTAGGGTTTATGTACAAATCGAGTATAATCGCGACCTTGAAAAATTAAGCATTAGGAAATACCGTGACTACACATATTCGAAACATCGCCATCATCGCTCACGTTGATCATGGAAAAACAACATTAGTAGATGAACTGATTAAACAATCAGGAACGCTTGGCGATCGCGCTGGTGAGCCCAGCCGTCTGATGGACTCAAATGAATTGGAAAAAGAACGTGGTATCACAATTCTTTCAAAAACAACTTCAATTCAATATACCGATAAACGCGATGGCAAAGAATACAAAATTAATATCGTTGATACTCCGGGCCATGCTGATTTTGGTGGCGAAGTAGAACGTGTATTGAGTATGGTTGATTCAGTATTGTTATTGGTTGATGCTGTTGATGGCCCAATGCCACAAACACGCTTTGTGACCTCCAAAGCATTTGAAATGGGCTTCAAGCCGATTGTTGTGATCAACAAAGTTGACCGCGATGGTGCTCGTCTTGATACTGTGATGGAACAAACTTTTGATTTATTTGATTCATTGGGTGCAACAGATGATCAACTAGATTTCCCAATTGTCTATGCTTCCGCGATTAATGGTTATGCCAATATGGACGAAGAAAGCCGCGATGGTGATATGACTGCTTTATTCGAAACCATTATTGATAAAGTTGATGCTCCAGATGTAGATGTTGATAAACCTTTTCAAATGCAAATTACAACCTTAAATTACAACAGCTTTTTAGGCTTAATTGGTATTGGGCGTATCAAACGTGGTTCAATTAGCACCAATACACCTGTGACTGTTATTGATGAGGGTGGTAAAGTAAGAAACGGACGTGTATTAAAAGTATTTGGTTTTAAAGGATTAGAACGGATTGAAGTTAACGAAGCTTCGGCCGGTGATATTGTTGCGATTTCTGGCGTAGATAAAATCAGTATCTCTGATACAGTTTGTCAAAGAGATAAAGCCGAATCTATACCACCTTTAAAAGTAGATAGACCCACTATATCTATGTTGTTCTGCGTTAACAACTCTCCTTTTGCTGGTCAAGATGGTAAATACCTGACTTCTCGTCAAATTAAAGACCGTTTAGAATTGGAAGCAACATACAACGTTGCATTGCGTGTAGAAGCCACTGCTGATGCCGATAAGTACAAAGTATCTGGTCGTGGTGAGCTGCATCTATCTGTATTAATTGAAACCATGCGTCGTGAAGGTTATGAGCTGGCTATTTCCCGCCCTGAGGTCATATTCAGAGAAATTGATGGGAAAATCTGTGAACCTATTGAAGATTTAATGGTTGATGTTGAAACTGCACACCAAGGTGCTGTGATGGAAAAGCTACTAGAACGTAAAGCAGCCATGAAAGATATGATGCCGGATTCTACTGGTCGTGTGCGCATGCATTTTCATGCCCCAGCACGAGGTTTAATTGGTTTTCAATCAGAATTCAAAACATTGACTTCTGGTTCAGGCATCATGACTCACGTATTCGATCATTACGCTCCAAAATTTGAGAATTTAGTGAACGGAAGAAAAAATGGTGTTCTTGTTTCAAACTCTCAGGGCAAAGCGTTGGCATTTGCTTTATTTAACCTACAAAACAGCGGACGTTTATTGGTTGCAACCAATGCACCGGTTTATGAAGGTCAAGTGATAGGATTGAATTCACGTAACAATGATTTAACTGTCAACCCAACCAAAGGAAAACAATTAAATAACATCCGTGCTTCTGGTAAAGATGAATCCATAATTATATCTCCACCAATCATTCTTTCTTTAGAACAAGCCATGGAGTTTATTGAAGATGATGAATTGGTTGAAGTCACACCTGCATCGATTCGTGTTCGTAAAAAGATATTGTCTGAAAGCGAAAGAAAACGAGCGGGAAGACCGCCAAGAAGATAAGGTTACGGATTCACATAATGTTAGGCACGAGTTCTAGTGCCTAACACACCTGATGCTTACGCCACACACCTAAAGCTTGTTTTAATTTTGCAACATCATTTCTATTCTAGGCAATACATCTAGGTTAGGACGTGGTGGCGTTCTTAAAGTATTGAGAAACTTAATTAAATTTATCTTTTCATTCATCCCAAGGTCTTTAAAGTTTTGACCCGCTGTGGATGCTGCGCTTCCTGGGTTGTCGTGCAACTCAATGGCGTCTTCCAAAGTCAATGCCCGCCCATCTTGTAAATAGGGTGCAGTATCAGCAATTCCCCACAGTCTTGCAGTTATGTACTCTCCATTTTGCTTGTCTGTTGCCAATGAAAATGACTCTTTCAGATGCTCTCCCATGAAATGATGTTTCAAATCCGAATAAAGATTAACAACAATCCCTCCTTGATTATTCTTTTTAAAACCAGATGGAGATTTGCTTAAATCCACTGAATAGTAAGTATTTTCGAATGGGGCTTGGTTTTCCCCAATAAGTTTATAAGGCAAAATACGGGTCTGCGTATTTAGTTCTGGTGTATGACAACTGGCACAACCAATGTCATTGAAAAGTTCAAAACCCGCTTTTTCATCAGCATTTCTTTTAGATTCTACTGGGCGATTCATGGTGCTATTAAAAATACTCAAAGCTGACATATCACCAGTTTTTAGTTCATCAACAATGCCATCATTGTCTTCATCAACACCCTCGCCTACCAACTCAGTGGCTTGCATGCCGAAATGAAACGACATTGCCCCAACTGCAAATTCCCGTACCGTAGCAAATTCACCTTTACGCCCAAATGGCTTAACAACCAAGTCATTGTTAACCCCTTTGATATTTCTGGTATTAATATTGCCATTGATATCAGCAACAATACTACCAAAATCAATTCCTTTGCTTGTTAGTATTACAGTTGTATTGGGATTGTTGATGGCTTGATTTTTTAAATTTTGTAAATCGACTGTCATCTCCATTCCAATTAGTTCAACACCGCCAGAGCCAAACAAAAAAGGAGGATTAATGAATCGCCCATTAAAGTCTGCAACACCATCATTATTGCTGTCTACAACATCAATATTGGTCGGTTGAAATATAGCATTCTGACTAACGCCACCTACTCCACCAACACCCAAGAGAGCGGGCACTGTCGCATTACTTAAAATAGAATGACATTCAAGACAGGTTTGTGCATCTAGTCCATTGACTCGCAAAAAGGTGTTGTTGCCTTGTAATGTGGGTCGATTGCCAGGAGAAAGGTTGTCGAAGATTGTCAAGTCTGGAGTACCATCACCAAAACCATCGTATTTATTAAAAGGTGTCGAAAAAACCAGCATTCCCGCTTTTCTTATTTCTTTTAATGAAAGTTTATGATTTTCGATATCAGATTGACTAATTCGATCTTGTGGATTTAATCTTGGCTGAGAAACTTTGGTTAAAATTTTAGCCGTTTGGGCTATTAATTGCGCCTTGACCATCAAAGGTAAAAAGGTCAGAAGCACAAAGCCAAGAGTGAATAACACGGATTTTGCAGGTACTTTATTCATTTGTTTCCATTTGTTATTACAGTTAATATTGTACTTAAATTGTATATCAGGATAAAATTGAAGTGTATTAAAACCATTCAAATAGCCAAAATGAGCCATAAAACACCTAAAATCAACGAAAAAATCATTAATATTATCAACCTCATCAAGCTTAAATCAGAACGATTATCAATTACAAAATCCACCAAACGAGATGCGGAGTTCAACATTCAACACGAAATGAACCCTGAAATCATGCGCTATATTCGTGACCCGTTATCTGCTGAAAAAACCCGCGAGAAAACACTCAAATGTACAAAAGACTGGAAGGGCGAAGAACAAGAATGGGCGCTATTGGCAGTTAGATCAACGAAAAACAATGATTACATTGGCATGGTATGCTTTAGATATGAGTCGATTGAAAACGATACAGTTGAAATTGGCTGGCGCTTAGGGCTAGAGTACCATGGAAAAGGCTATGCCACAGAAGCTGCCAGTTGCTTTTTGGACTTTATCAAATCTAAAATAAAACCACACAAAGTCACCGCCTATTGTGTTGCAGAAAACATCGCATCATCCAATATCATGAAAAAACTAGGCATGCAACAAGAAGGCTGCTTGCGTGAGTTCAGTAAATTAGGTGGCAAATGGTTTGATGAAGCCATTTATGCCATTTTATTAAATTGATTTCAGTTCAATTAAGTCAACAAAAATTTCATCCGCATCTTGCCAAACTTTCATGGCTTTTTGTTTCGCCTCATTCGATGCAGCCAGATTGCCTTGTCGCTTGAAGATTTTGGCTTTTAAAACGTGTGCTTTTGCATAAGCTGGATTTCTATTCAAGATATAATCTAATTCAGCTTGTGCGCTTTTATCTTTATCTAACTCATGTAATATTAATGCTTTAGAATAAATAAATTCATCTACCATGTCAAAGGTTTGTAAACCCTGAATGGATTGTTTGCTTGCTACAATTGCCTCATCCAATAGCTCTATTGATTTATTTCGTTCTCCCTGCCAATCAGCAATTTTTGCATTCCATGCAGGAATCATAGACTCAAAAACAGGCACAGGGTAAGTGATTAAAAATTGTTCAAGTGCACGCAATTCATTCTCAAACTTTTCTTCTTCATCAATATCCAAATAGATTTGAAGAAAAAAAATAGTCGACATTTCTTTAAAAGGGGACTTGGTCTTTTTTCGCAAAATATTGGCATAATCCAACGCCTGTTGATAATCGCCCTGTAACATGTATAACCGGACTTTAGCCCCATCCATAGAAAACAAATAACTCAAAGGTGGTAATATTTTTTTTGCCGATTCTTGCATTTGCTCTAACAATTCAAATGCCTTGGTAATTTGCCCCGTTGTCATGTAGATTGACACTTTTTCATTGAGCAGGAACAGTCTTTCAGCGTCGGTATTTTGCGGTTCTAAATATTTATCAATAGTTTTTAATGCCTGCTTATAATCCCCTTGAATAGCGATGGTTTTGGCAATACCAATTTCAGCCGCATAATTATCACTGCCAATAATGCTAGCCTGCTCAAACATGGCAATGGCCTTGTCAAACATGCTGAATTGTTTGTAGGCATTGGCAAGTACAAGATAGGCTTTTATGTTGTCAGGATTAGCCGACAGGTGATTTTCCAAGACCTCAATGGATTTTTGCTTTTCACCTTGAACGCGATATATCATCCCTAAATTAAGCAGCGTATCTTGGTTGTCACTGTCTAATGACAGAAGCTTTTCAAAAACCATTTCCGCTTTTTCTAATTGATCATTTGAAAGCAGGTACTTCCTGGCCAATGTTGCATGAGCTAACGGGCTAGATGGAAAAACTTCAGTCCACTTTTCAAGTACTAATTGTGCTTTATTCTGCTCTCCAGACATCCCAAACAAGCTGGCTTTTAGGGCAAATACAGATTCTTGGTAAATTTTATAATCCAATGACAAGGCCTTTTTGGATTGCTTAATGGCATTCTCAAAATCCCCTTGTGCTTGATAATAAGCAGTCGCCAAAACATTGGCCTCAGCAAAACTGCTGTCTATTTCTAGCGCTTTTAGCAAATCATCAATGGCTGCTTTATAATCATTTTCAAAAGCCACATGATTTTTCGCAGATATCAGATGTTTGATTGCCTCAATATTATTTGATGTATGGTCTTGGATCGCCAAATCAGGGATAATATTGCTGTCTTTGTTCTCGGATTCCAGCAAATATTTACCAATATCATTGGAGATACTGTCCAATGACTTCAAAAAATTCTCGTGACTGGAAAACAGTTCTTTTACAACAAGACCGGTTTCTACATTATAAAGTTTTGCTGAAAACATTAAGGTATTGTTTTCGACTGAAAATGCCCCCAAAACCATCCATTTGTTTGAAAGCTTATTGGCCATTTGAATAGAAAGCGACAAAGGAACATTTAACGACCGCTCAAACCCTTTGTTTTGCAATTCACGTATCAAGTTCCTAGAATCATAAGGAGTACTGGCAGAAATACTGGGAGTCCGCTTAACATCTTGTGCAAACAACCATGCCGCTCCATAACTTAACCAATCATAAGACTGGGCTCCTGTTTTGTTTTCCCAGAAGAATGAAATGACTTTGTGATGATTGTTGTTTTTTGTTTCCACTTTGCCAATATGTCCAATAGGCGATTGAGAAACCAAAGGCTGAACTAATTGCATATTCTGAGGCAAAATTTCATCCTCAAGGCTTATACTAAAGTAACTAATCGCCAACACTGAAAGTAAAATATTTGTAGGAATCCAAGCCAACTCTAATTTAGACCACCTGTCTTTACCTGGACGACCATGCCCCCAAGCCAACATGATAACAGATGGAATAAAGGTCGACATACCGACAAAAACATAGATCGATAGTTGATCAGGCATATTAAACCTATCGCTCAGCCAATCCGCAATTTCTATCGACAGCCACACACCCGCGATATACATACCAATGATATGAGGTATTCTGCGCGCAATAATTTCTTCAAAAA
>CAZLZZ010000081.1:12252-13840 GCA_964564165.1 uncultured Alcanivoracaceae bacterium
TGCATGAATAATAAATTAATCAAGCAAGTCTTTGATTATTGCTATTCTATTGGATATAATCTTAACCATACTATTTTATAAATGAGGAATTTCATGGTAACAATTACAGTCGACATAGACGATCAAGTCAAAGAACATTTTAATAAATTTATTGAGAAACATGGTATTGATGTAGACCCAAGTGATATTGTGCAAACAAAAAAAGAAATCGCCGAAATCAGATCAGGCAACGCTGATGGCTATATTTTAGATCAGATCAACAATCTTGAAGCCATGATGACCATGGTTGAAGACAAGATTTGGAAGATTAAAGAAGCTAACATGGAAAAAATTAATGCCACCATCAAATACTTTGTCGATGATGACGATATTATCCCCGACAACATCCCTGGTATTGGGTATTTAGATGATTGTATAATTATTGACAATACAATGGATGATGTTTGTGATGAACTGGCTGAATTTCAAGATTTTTCCAGGACCCGATTGGTCTACGCGCATGACAAAGACTTTACTTTTGAAGATTGGGGAAAAATCAAACACCAAGAAGCCACTAGCCGTGTTCGCAATAGAATGTTAAGAAGGTCAAGAAGAAGGTAATATACTATATAGAGGTATATCCAAAACTAAAACCAGTGAGAACTTAACCCAGATTGACTATTTTTTTCTATAAAAATCAACCCGTAGATAATCTACAATCTACTATTAATTTACCATTAAAACACCCATTACTATTGTTTGGGTATTTTTTTAAATGAGAAAAACAGAATGAATTTAAACCTTAAAGGAAGATGTGCTTTGGTCTGTGGATCAAGTCAAGGCATGGGCAGAGCCATTGCAATTCAGTTAGCAAAACAAGGTGCAAACATTGTACTATTTGCCCGCAACCAAGTGAGTTTAGAAGTTGTAAAAGCCAAGCTTGATACGTCACAAGGTCAACACCACGACATTTTGATTGCTGATTTTTCAGTTGCCGAACAAGTCACATCTGTCTTAAAGAACTATCTACAATCCGGTGTTGTGATAGAAATATTGATCAATAACACAGGAGGACCAGCACCCGGTCCTGCCCATTCTGCTTTGAGCGATGATTTTATATCTGCTTTTAATCAACACTTAATTTGCAACCATGAAATGATGAAACTGCTATTATCGGGCATGAAACAATCGAGATATGGACGCATTATTAATGTTATCTCGACATCGGTTAAGCAACCTTTGATTGGTTTGGGCGTTTCCAATACTGTGCGTGGAGCTGTAGCGAGTTGGGCAAAAACACTGGCAAATGAACTGGGGCAGTTTAACATTACCGTTAACAATGTCTTGCCAGGAGCCACCAATACTTTGCGCTTAGATGCGATCATCAAGAACAAAGCAGCGAAGAAAGGACTTTCCATAGAAGACATGGCGGCAGAAGAAAAATCCATTATTCCAATGCAACGCTTTGGTGAACCGGAAGAATTTGCCGATGCCGTTGGGTTTCTAGCCTCTCCATCTGCTGGTTATATTACTGGAATCAACTTACCTGTTGATGGTGGTAGGACTTCGTGTTTATAAAAAAAACTTAAATCGGGTCAGAGTCGATTTA
>CAZLZZ010000082.1:0-13745 GCA_964564165.1 uncultured Alcanivoracaceae bacterium
AAAAGCTCAAGGTGGTATTGCTCACTGTGTAACCAATACTCACATCCGTTTTTTTGGCGATATCAGCAATCAAATGACTCCAATACTGGCTATGGATATTGTTATGGCCTGAAGTCACCCAACTATAGGTTGACCTAATCAAACTCAAGGCGACTTGGCCTAAGCCGAAATCACTTTTAGCGACCATTAATTCATTCGTTTCAGATTCAACCAATCGCTGAATATTTAATTGTTCACTTTGTGAAACTCTTAATGATGCTGAAAGCTTTGGTAAAAATTCTTCCGTTGAAATTTGGAAGTCTCCATTATTGTCTGGCCAAAAAAGAATGACTTTGTCTTTGTTTTTCTGGTGTTCTAATTGATATCCCTGAAGTAATGAAAATTGATGCGGCTTGCTATTTGGCTTAAGTACTTCAATTAATTCATAGTCCGCCAAAACCAACACACCAAGCCCATCCTTTACTGACGATGTTAACCAATCAACTTCAACCGTTGACAAATTAATTAATGCCCTTCCATGAATAATTAACATATCAAAGTAATCAAATAATCCATTGGATAAGTGATCTTGTTGAATATCCTTTAGATTAGTTAATCTGGTCATATATTTATCAGTGCTTATCTGAGTTTTAATCATCATTTGTGCTCCATTTTCTGCAGCCCAATTTTGTAACTGCTTAGTTTCAAATGATGGTGAAGATTGTAATATTAGAATTTTTGCTTGTGGTTGATGGTGCACCCTTAAGTTAATGTTCTCCGTTAGAATTTGAGCTTCATCATTAAGTAACTTAACCTTATACTGATGCAGGCCAGAGATTTTTGGTTTGGTAGTTAAATTAAAATACTCATTTGCTCTAACTTTTTTTTCTGCAACTTTATCTCCTGCAGGGTCAAACAGTTGAACGATAAATAAATGGCTAGAATTGCCTTGGTAACGGGCGGAGAATTTTAATGTATCACCTAGGTTAATTACTTTATTCCAACTGACATCTTGGAACCCTGTAATTTTTTCTGGCTGTTGGTAACTAATTTTAACCTTTTCAAAGCCTTTCCAATCATGATTGCTCAACCCTTCACCTATGATCTCAAGATGATTTAACTCTGGGTGTCGCAGAAAAATTTGTTGTGGTGATTTAATCTCAATGATGTTATTTTCAACTTTTACAGGTATTAATGCATAAGTAGGATAGTCACTATCACTTATATCCAATGTTGAGTTTTTAGTGATTAACCTGACCTTTTCTCCATTCGTCTGTTGGTTATCCAATTTGATTTGTGGTTGTAGTATCAAACCAAGCAAAGCGGTTATACTGACAAAATGAAGGATGTACAGCCCATTTTTTTTAATTCCTTGGATGTTTTTACCCCGCTTTTTTATCGCTTTGGATGATATTATAAAAGCGACAATCACTAGAGCAACAGCTAAAATTTCATTCGCTGAAAGTGGAACAATCTCAATCATTTGTCACATCCTTAAATAAATGGGCTGTATTTTTTTCTGATTTTATCTTTCGAATTTTATCCAAATAGATTTGCATGGAATTTTTATTCAAAAATGGAAAATGATTCCTTGTTTTCGGCAAGCTCAATGCTTCAGGCAACAACTGCCATAGTTTTCGTTTTAGCTCAACAACACAGTTCTCACAATTTTCTAACTCAAGTTTATCAACAATTAATATTTGCTCAATTGTTGTTGCATATTTGATCATTGCAGGGCGATTATTCGCCAATTCCAGAAAGTTTTCTCTTAGCTCTCCTAACAGTTCTTTTTGATTTTTAGTTAGATTTCCATCAATTTTTTCTCCATTCAGCAACACGTAAATTCTTTTCAACAATGAGACATCTGATTTCAAGTCAGGCTTATCTTCAACAGATAATGAATACTCCAAAATTTCATTCAGTTCTCCCATTAGTCGGTTCTCTTCGGACACAGGTGGTGGCTCGAAACCTAAACGCTTGACGTAAATCCGGTCAGCTTGCCTGGCCAGTTTTAAGTACTTATACGCTGAGTATTCATAAGCAAGCGCTTGCTCAGGCTCAGATAACATTAAATGCAATTCTGCCTGCCACATTTCATTAACGGCTTGTTTCATCCAGCTTTTGGGATCTCGCTTTGATATGGGTCCAATTTCAGCAGTGCCGTGATTATGAGCAAATTGGGCTATTAATTCGCTTTTGCCACTCAAATCACTTTGATCTATCATATCCTCGTGCAAGTGACCTATTTCAGGTTTGTTTTCTTTTGAATCATTGTGCTCTGATTCTCCATCAGCTTCATGCATGCCAACCATCCCAGCCATAGCTTCACCTGAAAAAGACTCTTCATCACCATGATACCCATCAGCTAAACCGAACTGCTCGCTGGGACCATCACCAACTTCATCACCCAAATATTGGCCATATTTTTCTTTTAAATCTCTTTGTGACCCTCCTAAATCTGTTGATACTTCATTAAACTGTTTGGCCAATAGATCATTTTTATCTTCAATTAATTGTTCGGTTTCAATGATAATTTGTCTCTGTGACCTAAAATACTCAGCTACAAAAGCGATACGAATTCCTTCACCTGCCATTTCAATTTCTTCTTCGTCTAACCAACGCACAATAATAGTCGATGATTTTGTTAATTGAGATTCAGGCAATTTATTGTCTTTGGCTATTACGCTAAAATAAACTTCATCACCAGGTTCCATATCTAATTCTGTTAACGACCAATACTTTGTATAAATTCTGCCACTTTTAGTGTCTTTATAACTTTTAAACTCAAACTGTTTGTCTCTAAACTTTACGGCCTCGCCAGAACCTTTAGCGACAGATGCCAATATTCCAACTTCGGAAATTCCATAGTCATCTTTGATTAATGCTTTTATTGTAAACTTTGTATTGCCGTCTTTTGCCACTTCAACTAATGAACGATTTGGTTCAATCAATTTGATCTTCGGTACTTTATCCAAAATGACCGTAATTGAATAAACTCCTGGCAAGGGATAATATAAACCCTTATCTTTCCCCTTATCCTTATAAACAATTCTATATAGACTCGTTTGGGTGATTGTTTTATCAAAGGTGTATCGATAGCCATTATTTCTATCTTTACTGTCTTCTTCAAATTCAAGGCCTGTATTAAACGGTTTTATTCTCTGCCTTTTCTCGCTCTCGGCTCCAACCACAAAATACTCAACATCATTCCTTGAAAACTCAAAAATCCAATGTACCTGTGAATTTTCAGCAACTAATAAATTTAAATCTTTGGTAACACTATCTTGTCTCTGTGTATACTTAGGTGAAAATATTTCAACTTGACTCGCCAACAACCTAGGTTCAGATTGCTCAGTTGGTTTGATTGTTACATCACTGATTAATCCTGTTTTATTCTGATACGAAATCAATAACCAGCGACTCCATAAATCCAGTCTATCTGACGAAAAAAACATCATAAGAGCCACCAATGCTAACATAGTCGCTAGCCGAAATTTAACTCTCGGCAAACAGTTAAGTAATC
Source organism: uncultured Alcanivoracaceae bacterium (assembly GCA_964564165.1). Lineage (GTDB taxonomy): Bacteria > Pseudomonadota > Gammaproteobacteria > Xanthomonadales > Marinicellaceae > NORP309. The sequence continues at coordinate 3,503 of CAZLZZ010000082.1, forward strand.
GCCCTTCATTAGTCGCATTATCAAATAGAGTCTTGATTTTTTTAAATTGCAGGTTTTGTATAAGCGACAATTGTCCGGTATCGATTAACAATAGCTGGGCACTTTCTTCAAACTCTGGGTTAAAGCGATTAATATGCTCAAGAATATTGATTGCATTTATCTGATGATATGACTTTGAACGCAAGAAAAGAATGGTGGCTATTGTCAATATAACTAAAGATATGCCAGTACTTAAATTAGTGCTTAGATTAGTGCTTAAGAATATAATATGGAGGATAAAGAAAATAATAAGCGCGATGGGTAGCGCTATTAAAAAAAATGAGAAAAAATGTGCTTGTCTCGTTTTTTTAACCAACTGCTGGATTTCATAAGCTGTGTTATTTTGCAATCCTTCCTTACTCATGAGAGCTAACTCTAGAATTCAGTATTGTACGATCAGCCAACCAACGTTCTAGCAGCCAAAAAATACATATCAATAATATCAGCCATGTATAGAGGTGGTTTTTTTCAAACTTCTCTTGGCTTGAGTCAACGCTTGCATTTTTTATTTCTGAAACTGACATCTGATTAGTGTCATCCTCAATTTCAACAAGTAACTTATTAATGACTGACGGAAAAGAACTGGACTCTACTAGGCTAGTCCATTCATGATGAAACCGGCTAAAAAACCGATAGATTTTCCCTTGCTCCTGCTTTTTAGACGTAAGGAATATCGCTTTTGAAAAACTCCCCCATATTATATCTGACTTTAAATCATGAGATAGAACTTGCTGCCTATCATAAAATGTGAACAACTCACTGCCCAATGGCACCAAATGTGCTGTGACATTCTTCATACTATTCGACAATTTATCATCAGTGAATAAATAACAACCGGCATTAACTCTCTCTAATATGTGCTCAGGAACCTCTATATCAGTCAACCAAAATATCCATTGGTTGTTATTGTGAGTTTCTAATATTTCTTCTGGCAACAGGTGGTAGTTTACATTCAATCGTTGAATGTTTTCATTGATGTATTCGAATACTGAAGCCAAATATGATTTATCTGTTATCCTTGTTTCATCGTAAAATATATCGATAGAGATAGGGCTATTTGTATTTAATTCTGATTCAATTTTTTTGACTCGCCACTGATATTCTTTTGTGTAAGTTGATTTGTCATCCGGGAAACCACTCAATAAATTTGTTATATAAAGGAACGTTTTTTCTGGCTGAAAATTTTTGCTTTCCAATTCGTCGATTAAACTGCTTTGTCTTATGCTTATTGGGTTTTTTATTTTTTCTCTGAAAGCCATCAACTTCGAAATACTGTGCATTCCTTGGGAAGATATTTTTTCAAACTGTTCATTCAATAGAAATAAATCATCTTTCACATGCGTTTTTAATAGTTTATCATAATCATTGTTATTAGCGTTCTTTAGCCACTCCTGGGATAAATAGACATGATTGTTTTCGAAGGTTTTAGGTTTGCTTTCCTCATACAGTCCAGCAATTAGTAGCGTTAACAATACTAAAAAGCTGATGCGTATCATTAATAATAGCCATTGTGTTAATTTCGGTTCTGTAACTTTTAATTTTTTAGCCTGCTTGACAAATTCAATTTTTCCGATTAAAACAATACGGCCGCGACTTTGGTTAATGATATGAATTATAATTGGAACGACAATGCTTAATAGACCAATTAAAGCCGCTCCATTGTAAATAGAAAATGACCGAAAGAATTCACTCACCGAACAATTCTTTGGCGTTGTCGTAAATATTCAAATAATACCTGATCGAGTGGTTGATCTATATTAAATCGATGAAAACCCATGTTTTTATTGGCGAAAGTCTCATTCAACGCATTTTGATAGTCTTGATAGTTTTTTAAATAGTCTTCTTTAGCACTTGCTGCTGAAACCAATACTTCTTCACCCGTTTCTAAATCTTTAAACCGAATGGGACCCTTAAATTTAAAATTTATTTCGTCATCACAAACCAGTTGAATAGCAATCACTTCACATAGCGTTGAATTAAGTTGTCCCGCAAATTCAATAATTTCGTTATCTTTTTGGTTGAAATCACTGATAACGAAAATAATCGATGGCTTTTGCAACTGACCAATAAGGCTTTGCGTAGCACTAATATCAGGGAAATAATTCCCATCCTTGGTTTGAACCAGTGTTGTTAAAAGTTTTCTCCAATGTTTTTCACTGTTGCCCGCAGGCAAGAATTTTAGTTCGTCACTTGATAGCCCCAAATAACCAATAGAATCGCCTTGCTTTTGTGCTAAATAACCAATGCTTGCAATTAGATGTTTGGCATAATTAAGTTTATTCCAAGTATTAGCGCGCTGTGCTTTTTTATTTAATTCAGAGGATTGCAGCATAGAACGACTCGCATCAAGTAACATCCAAACTTCAATTTCACTTTCCCTTTCGGCCTCGCGAACAAAATAACGGTCACTTCTGGCAAATAATTTCCAGTCAACTCTACTTAACTCATCGCCATTTTCGTAGGGTCGATACTGACTAAATTCGATACCAACACCGCGCTGCATACTTGACTGCAAGCCGTGAAGAAATCCTTCAGCTACGGTTTTAGCGACCAACGGCAAATCTTTCACTCTTGCTAGGGTTTTGGGGTCGATAAATGATTCCATGATTATAGCTCCCCGTTTTTATTTAAGGACTATTACATGAAAGTAATAAGGCCGTTCTAGTTTGTATTTTTTGATAACTGGCATTGTCCTTAAATCTGACTAGAAGGTTTGGCGACCTGATCCAGTACCTTTAAAACGATATCATCACAACTGACCTTATCTGCTTCGGCCTGAAAATTAAGTAAAATTCTGTGTCTTAAAACAGCTGGTGCAACGAATTCAATGTCATCAAGAGTCACTGCATAGCGCCCTGTTAATAATGCTCTTGCTTTTGAGCACAGTACTAGCGCTTGACCTGCACGAGGACCCGCTCCCCATCGAACATATTGTTTTATACTTTCAACATTAGAACCATCAGGTCTGGTCTGTCTAACCAATTGGGTCACATAAGCCAATAAACTATCGGAGATTTCGACACCTCTGTTTAGTTCTTGCAATTCAATAAGCGTTTCACTATCCATGATTGCTTTAAGCGTAACTAATAACCTACCAGTAGTGCGTTTAAGGATTTCTATTTCTTCTGATTCCGTTGGGTAACCCACCCTGATAAACATTAAAAATCTATCCAGCTGCGCCTCTGGTAATGGGTAAGTTCCTGACTGCTCCACTGGGTTTTGAGTCGCTAAAACAAAAAACGGCTTAGGCAGTTGATAAGTTTTACCGCCATAGCTTACTCTTTTCTCTTGCATAGCTTCTAATAGTGCAGCCTGAGTTTTGGGTGGCGTTCGATTAATTTCATCGGCTAATAATATATGGGTAAAAACAGGTCCTTTTTGAAATTTAAAAAAACGTTTACCCGTTGCATGATCTTCCTCTAAAATCTCAGTTCCAACAATATCACTTGGCATTAAATCTGGAGTAAATTGAACCCTGTGAAAATCAAGTTTCATGGTTTCAGCCAGTGTGCTCACCAACAATGTTTTCGCTAAGCCCGGCACACCTTCCAATAGACAGTGTCCTCCAGCAAGAATGCTGATTAGTAGCTCTTCAATTATCTGCCTTTGACCCACAATGACCTTGCCTATTTCATCGGCCACAGCTGTCAATTTAGCGATCAGTTGTTGTACTTTTTCTTCATTATTCATGATAGTCTCTTCAATTGGTGTTTTATGAAGTCATTGCATAAACCACAATATTCACTGCAAAGCGGGTATTGTCAACATAGAGAAACCGCTTATTTCTAAAATCATAATCCCATTCGCAACCTAAATCTTTATTGCTATATAACACCGCAATACGTCCATCAATTTCAATGGCTTTCAAGTAGTCATGAACCAGGTCATCTCCCCAACCATTCAATTCTAGGCCTGTATCTGGCGGCCCATCAAATTCAAAGAACGAAGAATAGATTGGATGATCATTGGGGATTTTCTTTAATGCTTGCTTGCCAAATATCTCAGCCATTTGGGATTCAAATGTTTGGGCAAATACTCCATCGATGTCATGATTACAATCATCAACAAAAACAAAACCACCGTTTCTTACATAGGTCTCAAAATTCTGCTTTTCTGCATGATTAAATTCTACTAAACGATGCCCTGCCAAATAACAAAATGGAGCCTTTAACATCGCGGGATCTGCCAATGGCACTATGCGCTCGTTTATATCAACACGAATAGTTGTATATTCTATCAATGAATTGAGGAGATTCGCTGGCATGCGTTCATCAACATCCCAGTTACCTGACTCATAGCTTAAACGGGTAAAATAAAAATCAAACTGCTGCTTTGAACTTGCTAAAAGATAGGTTGGACATGCAAGCGTACATGCATACAACATATTTTTTAGATAACTTCTTCTATTCAAGTTTAGGGCTCTCTGTATTTTCTGAAAAAAACAAAGGCGCATGATTGCGCCTTTATAACTCTTGATTAGCTGACCTTATACCGCGTCAGACAAACTGCTGAAAGTAAAGTCTCTGATCTTCATAGGCGGCACCATATTACCATTGATTCTTTCTGGCTTACCTAATGCTTCAATATTATTTAGCATTACAATAGGGCTTTCATTAAAACGGAAGTTTTTGACTGGATACTTAATTTTTCCATTTTCTATATAGAAAGTGCCATCACGGGTTAAACCTGTATAGAGCAATGTTTGTGGATCTAACTGACGAATATACCAGAGGCGCGTAACTAAAATGCCGCGACGGGTATTTTTAATCATATCTTCCAAGCTTTCGTTGCCTCCCTCCATAATAAAGTTGTTTGGTGCTGGACTGTATTTTGTACTGGTCTTTTTAGCCCAATAGCGTGAGTTCTGCATATTTACAATTTTGCCATTTTTGATCCAGTAGGTTTTTTCTAAAGGAGCGCCATTTTCAGCAAAAGTTGCACTAGGGGTTTCCGGATGGTTGGGGTCCGAATAAACATTGACTCGCTCATCAAACATTTTCTGGCCCAGCTTATTTTTTGGTGCGTCTTTTTCACCGTCTTTCGCTTTATAACTTAAGAAACTTCGTCCTTCATCAGCGGCACGTTGTCCCATGCTCCGACCCATGTTCCCCAGAAGTCCTACACTGGCTGCAGGTTCTAAAATCACCGTGTATTTACCAGGTTCAAGTTCTTTGGCATCAACCGAGTCTAGAGATTTTTGAATGGCAATAGCCGATGCTTTGGCCGTATCCATTTTAGATGCATCAGAATAATCTCTGGTTACCCAGCCTGAGCCTCTACCATCCTCAGTTCGTATAGTGGCAGAGAAGTTCATGTCGGTTGAAACATTAAAGGCAAACAAACCTTTGCTATTCATCACGGCTGTCATATTTACATTTTCATTTAAAAAACCACTTGCTATCAATTTGTTTTTCTTTGATGGAGCAATACTATCTTCTGCCGCTTGCGCTCTATCTTCAGGCGTTACTTTGGTTGTTGATTCAAAATAAGTATTCATTTTTGAGTATTTCTGAGGCCCTAAAATGGGCATGTACTCAGGGTTATCTGGCGCCAACTTAGCAAGTTCTTCTGCTCGGCGTACCACTTTTCTTAGCGATGCATCATCAAATTCATTGATAGTGGCAACACCTTGTTTCTTACCAAAATTGGATTGCACAACTAAACTCAAATCGCTTAATTCGCCAGCTGTTGTAACAGTATTGCGCGCATAACGAATATTACCACTTAGTTGTCCCCTTAAATTACATTCACATTCATCGGCTTTTGAAAATCCCAGTACATTTTGTAAAATCTTTTTTGCTTCTTTTTCAGTTAAAATTGACATCATTTACCTCGTCTAATCTGTTCATTCTTGTTTAATATTTTAATCATTAGTTATCTCTTTTATCTAAACTTTACGTTTGGTATTAAGCACATTGATGTTATTAAAACGTGTTGTAGGACAACCATGTGAAACGGCGCTGACTTGTGAAGGCTGTCCCTTACCATCAAAGAAAGAACCACCAACTCGGTAATCAGACTTGCCTCCAATTTGAGTACAAGAATTCCAAAAATCTTGGGTATTTGATTGATAAGCCACATCTTCAATTTGATCGGTAATTTTACCGTCTTTAATTTCGAAGAACAATTGACCACCAAACTGAAAGTTATAACGTTGTTGATCGATAGAGAATGAACCGCGGCCTACAATATAAATCCCTTTTTCAACTCCACTAATAATATCATTGGCACTTAAGTCTTTTTCTGGATTAGGTTTTAGAGAAACATTTGGCATACGCTGGAACTGAACATCGCGCCAACTTTGCGAATAACAACAACCGTGTGATTCAGTTTGATCAATCATATGAACCTGATCGCGAATCGCCTGATAGTTAACCAAAGTGCCATCTTTAATCAGATCCCACTCTTTGGTTTTAACACCCTCATCATCATAGCCAACATGGCCCAATGAACCCACTTGGGTTTTGTCAGCGACTAAATTAACAATGTCAGAACCATATTTAAATTTCTTAGATTTCCATTTATCTAATGTCGCAAAACTCGTACCAGCAAAGTTAGCTTCATAACCAAGTACACGATCTAACTCTAATGGATGACCAACAGATTCGTGAATAGTTAACATCAAATGTGCAGGATCTAAAACCAAATCATATTTCCCTGGCTTAACTGATTTTGCTTTGAGTTTTCTCTGTAATTCTTTGCCTGCATTGGTCGCATCTTCAATCATATCATAAGACTTGCCATAACCAATGTTAGCCCCTTGTACGTGGATTTTATCTTCAGCTTTGCCATCTAAATATTCATAACCCATCCCAACAGGATCACATAAACCATTTCTTTGCTTAAAGCCTGATTTACCAACCGCACTGGCAAAGAAAGGTGTCCATAAACGGTGTACGTCCTGGTCAATGTAAGAGCCATCTGTTGATGCAAAGTATTTCTGTTCATTCACTATGAATAAAATCGAAGTACAATAACTTGCACCATTGCTCATCGCTGCATTATTTACTTCCAGTAGCATGTCTGCTTTTTCTCTTACTGGAATTTCAAATGCATTTTTCTTTATGGATGTTTTCCAGCTAACTTCCCCGACACCTTTTACAGGTGCGAGTTGAACAGGTTCTGTTTGGAATTTTGAATTGGCCTTAGCAATTAAAACCGCTTGCCTAGCAGTTTTTGCAATGCTGTCAGGACTCATATCAGAAGTCGATGCAAAACCCCAAGTACCATTAGCAATAACACGAATACCAATACCAACTGATTCTGTGCTAACAATATTATTAACCACTTTTTCTCTAGTGGTAATAAATTGATTAAGGTAACGTCCAATCCGAGCATCTGTATAAGTTGCCCCAGCGGCTCTTGCAGCATTTAATGCTATATCAGTCAACTGTTTTTTTATGCCAACATCCATTGGCATGTCAAGCAATTCAGCTGCAGTAACTATGTTTCCGGTGACTGGGAGAATAATTGCGCCCATTCCGACCGTTATCAATTTGACAAAATTCCGCCTTTCCATTGTTTTACCTCTAATTTATTGTTCTATTGGCAAATGTAGGCCAACATTATTTGTAATATCTTTGAATTAGTTAAGAACGTATATCCTGCTATTTTAGTATTTTTGAGAAAAATATACAATAGAATTTACGGTATTATGCCGAGGGGTTAATATAAGTGCTGTTGTTTGAAACTTGGGGATGTGAATAAATTAGAGTCAGGTTTTATTAGATTCATTTGAAGCTTGCTAGAGTTTAGGGGCGGTGGTTATAAGCTTAATCAACACTGTTTTCTGAATATCAAGGGCACCCCACAAGGGATGCCATAATAATTTTTTGTTTATTAAATTCGGTCTTTTATATCACCAACTTCTCTGGGTCCTACACCTACATAGTCGGCATTGGGTCTGATAATACGATTATTGGCTCTTTGTTCCATCACATGGGCTGCCCAGCCGGTTATTCTTGAGCACACGAATATGGGTGTGAACAACTTGGTTGGAATATCCATAAAATGATAGGCTGATGCGTGGAAGAAATCAGCATTGGGAAAAATTCTTTTTTCATCCCAGAGCTTTTTCTCAACGGCACAAGACACATCGTATAAACATTCATCATTGACATCATCGGATAATTCTTTGCTCCAACGTTTGATTAGTGCATTTCTTGGGTCACTTTCGGTATAAACCGCATGACCAAAACCCATAATCAATTGTTTGGTTGCCAACATATTGTCAATACCTGCTGTTGCTTCATCCACAGATTTCCATTGAGACAACATCGCCATGGCGGCTTCGTTTGCGCCACCATGTAATGGTCCGCGTAGTGCGCCAATGGCTGCTGTAACACAAGAATACATATCAGATAAGGTGGAAGCGACCACACGACCAGTAAAGGTTGAGGCATTAAATTCATGTTCTGCATATAAGATTAATGAAACATCCATTACTCTTGCGTGCAATGCATTGGGTTTTTCGCCACGTAACATGTGTAAAAAATGTCCACCAATAGAGTCATCATCCAATGCAGTTTCTATACGCACACCTTCGTGTGAGAATTTATACCAATAGCAAATGATCGATGGAAATGCACCAAGCAATCTATCAGCAGCCTCTTGTTGTTGTTCAAAGTCGGTTTCTGGCTCTAGATTGCCTAACATTGATGCACCTGTACGCATCACGTCCATTGGGTGTGTGTCCCTTGGAATCATTTCTAAAGTGGCTTTTAAGGCCTCTGGCAAACCACGGTTTGCCATAATTTTGGCTGAGTATTCATCCAATTGTGTTTGGTTGGGCAATTCGCCATGAAAGATTAAATAGGCTGTTTCGTAAAAGGTGGTGTTTTCGGCTAAATCGGCCACATCATATCCATTGTAAGTTAAACCTGAACCCGTTTTTCCAACAGTACATAGCTTGGTTTCGCCTGCTGATTGTCCACGAAGTCCTGCTCCGCCAACTTTCTTTTTTCCTTCTGTCATAATAGTTCTCTTTTGTTTATTGTTACTTTGGACGCGGGGCTTTAGCCTCGCCCATAAATTTTCGTTGTATCAAGATGCGGGGCTGAAGCCCCGATTCTGGTAGTAATTATTTTTTTGCAAACAACTCATCGAGTTTTTGCTCGTATTTGTGATAACCCAAAAATTCGTACATGTCTTCTCGGGGTTGCATAATGTCTATGACATTGCGTTGATGTCCATCATTCAATAGAGCTTCATAGACATTTTGTGCGCCTTTGTTCATGGCACGATACGCTCCACAACAATACAAGACAATATCCACATTACTATCACCCAATTCTTGTTGGGAATACAATTCGGTTTTTCCAAATTCTGTAATATTCGCCAAGATGGGTACTTTAACGGCTGCCTTGATTTGTTTATACTGTTCTAATGATTGAACCGCTTCTGGGAATATCATATCGGCACCAGCTTCAACATAGGCCACCATGCGCTCGATGGCAGAATCTAATCCTTCAATCGCCAAGGCATCTGTACGTGCCATAATAACAAACTCATCGTCAAAACGCGCATCCACTGCTGCTTTAATGCGGTCTGCCATTTCCTGCTTGCTGACCACTTCTTTATTGGGTCGATGACCACAGCGTTTTTCTGCCACTTGATCTTCCATGTGCATGGCTGCTGCGCCTGCTTTGATAACACTGCGTGTGGTACGGGCAATATTAAAAGCACCGCCCCAACAGGTATCAACATCAATCAGCAATGGTAATTTACACACATCGGTAATCCTGCGGGTATCAATCAATACATCTTCCAATGATGAAATACCCAAATCAGGCATGCCCAATGAATTAGCAGCGACACCGCCACCCGATAAATATATAGCCTTGTGACCCACTTTTTCTGCCATTAGGGCCGATAATGCGGTAATTGTTCCCACTACTGACAGTGGTTTATTGTCTTGTACAGCCGCTCTGAACAGCGCACCTGCTGATTGTATTTTATTTGTCATTGTTAACCTTTTGATAAGCCTGATTAATTTCGCGCGTATTATAACAAAATTCATATTAAAAGACTAATTAGCATGTGCTTATATAAGATATTAGGGAACAGGTCTCAGGAGACAGGGATAAGTCCAAAATAATAAGCTTAAAAAAAAATCTTAGGAATTTTTGCTCGTAACATAATGAAAAACCATCAAATAAACACTATATTTTGAAAACCATGAAAAACCATCACTAACTTCGCATTT
>CAZLZZ010000083.1:0-12180 GCA_964564165.1 uncultured Alcanivoracaceae bacterium
ATTTATCTATAGAAATAGCTGCTTGATGTCCATTTGCTACCGCTGTTATCACATTTTCAGGTCCCCATGCCGCATCGCCACCAACAAATATGTTCTTTAAGCTCGTTTGAAAGGTGGTTTTGTCGACTTCCGGCATATCCCAGTCATTGAATTCTATGCCCAAGTCACGTTCAATCCATGGAAACGAATTCATCTGACCTAAAGCCATAAGAACATCATCGCACTCTAATAAAACATCAGCCTCGCCCGTTGGAACTAAACTTCTCCTACCATTTTCGGCATATTCGGCTTTTACCAATTCAAATAACATACCCACCAATTTACCATTTTCACTGACGAATGCTTTAGGCGTGTGATTTTCATACATCGGAATACCTTCGTGTTCGGCATCTTGGATTTCCCATGTAGAGGCCTTCATGTCTATTTTGGGTGAACGAACCACAATTTTCACATCCTTGCCACCAATTCGCCGCGCAGTTCGACAACAATCCATCGCTGTATTGCCACCACCCAATACCAGTACTTTTTCTCCAATGGTTTGGGTGTGTTCAAATGCCACATTTGCCAACCAATCAATGCCTAAGTGAATATTCGCATCGGTTTCTTGTCGGCCTTTTAATTTTGGCAAGTCTCTGGCTCTGGGTGCTCCAGTACCAATAAAGATAGCATCATAATCCTTATCCATGATAGATTTCAAACTGCTTACTTTTTGTTTTAAGTGAGTTGTAACACCCATGTCTAAAATATAATTAACTTCTTCATCGAGTACCGTTTCTGGCAATCTAAAAGATGGAATTTGACTGCGCATAAAACCGCCAGCCTTGTACTGATCATCATACAGTTCAACAGTATAACCCAGTGGCATCAAGTCTCTGGCAACTGTTAAAGAAGCAGGCCCACCACCAATCAATGCGATTTTCTTGCCGTTTTTATTATTGGGAATCTTCGGCAATCTGTCCATGATATTGTTTTTATTGTCTGCTGCAACCCTTTTTAATCGGCAAATAGCCACCGGCTCACTTTCCACGCGGCCTCTTCTACAAGCTGGTTCACAAGGTCGATCACAGGTGCGACCTAACACACCAGGGAAAACATTGGATTCCCAATTGATCATATAAGCATCGTCATATCGACCAGCATGTATCAAGCGAATATATTCAGGAACTGGGGTGTGCGCAGGACACGCATATTGGCAATCAACTACTTTGTGAAAGTAATTGTGATCTTTTATATTGGTTTCTTTCATGATAATAAATTTTACCTGAAATGAAACAAGATGTATAACAAATGCTCAAACTAAAATAAAGATTTTAAGACATTTCACTCATCCATGAGTGAATTTAATTTATTCTAGTTTAATTGATACTAAATGACGTTATTAACTTCTTGTAATAATGACTCAATGGAGTCATTAATTCCCAATTGAGATAATTTGTGTTGAAGCTCCATAACTTTTTGAATGCCTTGTTTTTCAAGCTGTGTTAAATCTGGGTGCCAAATTTCAAAAATAAACACTTTCCTTTCTGATTTTGAATTATTCCAAGCTTCGTGCTCAAAAGTATCATCAAAAATCAATATTCCCCCATTTTCCCAAGTTTGAGTTTCATTTCCGACACGAATCGCACAATCATCAGGTATATCAAGTCCCAAATGAACGGTTAATTTAATATTGGACAAACCATGATGGGGTTTAATTTGTGCCCCAGGTTTTAGCACAGATAAGAAAGCTTCTGGAGCATTTCCATCTAATACTGGCATAGGTAAATTTTGAATAACACCGTTGGTTACTGGGCACTTATCTAACAAATCTTGATTATAATCTCCGCCTTTAATCAAATGAACCGATGACCAATCCAAAGAATCTGCCAATAAATCCAGTCCTTCAACTCCCGTCACTACGCCATCTATATAGGGTTTTACATTTGAGCTATTTTGATAAATTCCCAATAATTCTTGCTTGATTTCTTGCCAGTTTTCCTCAATATTTTTTACCCAAGTTAAATGTTCGGTGTTATGAAATTCTTTTGCTTCTAAACCTGGAAAGACATGATAGGTGGGTTTTTGCATATCATGCATCGAAACAGGTTGTTCGTGACCGTGAAAAACATTCAAAAATCCATATAATCTTTGCTTTTTTTCTTCCTCGAACCCTAAACTAATAACATCAATGGCTTTTTTCTGGAGCGTGTATTTGTAGTCTCTCACAATACCATTCGCAATTTTAGAAGCCTCAACAATCAATGGCAGCTCTTCAGTGTTCATGTATGAATTCTGCAAAACTGGGGATGATCTAAATACAAACTGAATCAGGTTGAAAGCTAGCTTTTTTGAAATATTATCTAACGAAATACCTAATAACATCACGTCTAACAACATCTCCGGATATTCTTTATTTTGCTCTATAACATGAGCAAAAGCTTCAACTGACAATTTAAACTCACCTTGACGGTTGTACAGCAGACCCAGGTTGCGATTTAAATTAGGGTCATTGGGCTGAATCTCTAAGGCATTTAACAAGTGTGTTTTAGCCGAATCTAAATCTCCATTACTAAAATCAGCATTGGCCACAAGTGACAAACAATAAACATCCTTTGGATTGTCTATTAGAGCAGATTTAGCCATATTTAGAGCTTGTTCATATTCTCCAGATACAAGAGCTTCTTGAACCTGTTGACTGGTTGCTAGGTGTTTTTGTTCAACACTGCTTTTATTTTCACTATTCATTACAAAAATTTATCCAAAAAGCCCATATACCAAGCACTACCAGCAGCCAGCAATACAAAGACAGTTACTATCCATTTTGTTGCAGAACCAGATAAAACAGAAGCCACATTTGGTGTTGCGCTGCTGATTTTATTTGATGCATTTGATGCTTTAGTTTGTTGTGTTTTTTTATCCAGTTGCATACCTGGAGATTGGATTAAAAACCGAATATTGTCTAATTTAATTTCGTCACCTATCTTAAGTGCCACTTTTTCATTGACTTCATTGCCATTCAAGAACGTACCATTTGAGGAGTCCATATCTTCTAAATCAAGCCCATCAGGAGTAACGGTAATAACAGCATGTTTTCTTGAGATTCCATCTACGTTGACAAAAATATCATTATCAGAATGCCTCCCCAAACTGGTTTTCCCTCTCAAAGGAAAGGTTTTACCAAAATACACACCCGAAACCCCTCTCAATATAAATTTAGGCAACGCCATACGGATTCGGGTACGGTTATCGTCCTTTATCTCAGCTTTTTCGCTTTCTATTTTACAATGAACTTGAGCGATAATCATGAGATCTCCTTCTCGCACCTCTTTGCTGCCTTTAACTAAACGACCATTTACTGATGCCAAACTGGCAGGATTATCAATGACCAGTGAATATAAATCACCATCCTTAACCAATTTCGCATGATTTTCACTCATACCCAATGCTTCAATTTGTATCGCAGAATCATCTGAACTACCGATAGTAAACTCATCACCTATTAATTCAATATCTTTGTGTTCTTTGTGTGGAAAGACTAATTTCATATGCACATCCATTAAATATTATTATTTTTCAAAATTATACCAAAATTTCCATTCTGACTTAAAGCATTATACTCATATTTAGTGGCATTATCTTAATCCAATGATATAATTCCGAAAAATACATTCAATAAAGTTATTTGAGAAGAAAAATATGAAAATTTTAGTTGCAATAAAGCGTGTTGTTGATTTCAATGTACGCGTTCAAGTTAAACCTGATGGCTCAGGTGTTGCCACAGATGGTGTAAAAATGAGCATTAATCCCTTCGATGAAATCGCCATTGAAGAAGCCTTACGCATCAAAGAGGCAGGCAATGCCGCAGAAGTCGTGGTGGTAACAATCGGCGGCACTGGCGCACAACAACAGTTACGAACAGCATTAGCCATGGGAGCAGATAGAGCAATACTGATAGAATCAGATTCTGAAATACAATCGTTAAAAGCTGCAACAAGCTTGTTAAATATTGTACAAAAAGAACAACCTGGTTTAGTTATCATGGGCAAACAAGCGATTGATGGTGACAACAATCAAACACCACAAATGCTGGCTACATTATGGAAACGTCCTCAAGCCACATTTGTTTCCAAACTAGAAATCAAGGGTGAAACAGCACTGGCAACCAGAGAAGTGGATGCTGGGCTAGAAACCATAGAAATCACTTTGCCAGCGGTTATTTCAACGGATTTACGTTTAAACGAACCGCGATTTGTTAAACTTCCTGACATCATGAAAGCCAAAAGAAAACCTTTAGATGTCATTAATATAAATGAAACTCTTGAAAGATTTTCTGATAAAGAATTGACCATCCAAAGTTATGAACCGCCACAAGCCCGTCAAAAAGGCATAATGGTAGAATCGGTTGACGAATTGGTCGCCATGTTAAAAGAAAAGGGGCTAATATAATGAGTAGAATACTGATACTTGCACAGCACAACGGTATAGCAATCAATCAAGGCACAGCCAAAGCCATAACAGCAGCAATAAACATTACTGGCGCTACAATTGATTTGGTAGTTTTTGCAGACGATACAAGCACAATAGCGACAGAAGCCTCCAAGTTATCTAACGTAAGCATTGTACATGCCGTGACCACACATAACGAAAACTGGAAACTAGCCCAAGGTATTGCACCAAAAATAGCAGAATTAGCTGCCGATTATACCCATATATTTGGTCCATCTACCACTTTTGGCAAAGATGTAATGCCATGTGTGGCAGCGCTACTCGGTCAAAACCAAATCAGTGATATTATGCAAGTGATTGATGCCAATACATTCAAACGCCCGATTTATGCAGGCAATGCTGTGATTACTGTTAGCTCTAACCATGACAAAATTGTTGCAACCATTCGCAATGCTTCATTTAAAACGGGGGACATGGTATCAGGTTCTGCAACTATCAAGAATCATACGATTAACAATGCACAAACAGATACCAAATTTATTTCACTCCAAGCTGGCAACTTAGAACGTCCTGATTTACAAACAGCCGCTAAAGTTATCTCAGGTGGCAGAGGATTAGGCAGCGAAGAAAATTTTGAATTAATGTACAATTTAGCGGATAAAATAGGTGCAGCAACAGGTGCTTCACGTGCTGCAGTTGATGCAGGATATTGTCCAAATGAAATGCAAGTCGGGCAAACTGGCAAGATTATTGCCCCTGATTTATACATGTCTTTTGGTATATCAGGCGCAATACAACATTTAACCGGCATTAAAGATGCTGGAACCATTGTTGCTATCAACAAAGATGCCGATGCACCGATTTATGAAGTAGCTGATATTGGATTGGTGGGTGATTTATTCAAGATTGTTCCAGAACTCATGGAAAAACTTTAAACCCTAGCCTCCTGTCATTCCCGCGAAGGCGAGACCAAACGACAGGATAGTCGTTTTGTTATGCGCTAGCAACCCGAAGGGGTTGCTACACGGATGTAGCAAGTTAATCCATTGTTTTGAAACAAAAGGGCTCAAATTGAACCCTTTTTTGTATTCAGAATCGGGACTTTAGTCCTGTCTGTTAATCTCTAAAAGTGACCGGGCTAAAGCCCCGATTCCGATGATCTTTCAAACGAAGAGGCTCTTCACCGCTTTGGTGAGTATAAAAACAATTGATGTTTTTGTAACACCTTGAAAGCTATGATTAAATCACAAGAGCCATACATTTTACAAATTACTCCCTTAACATCTGGCTCAGGGCAGGTGAATGATTAAAAAGATACTCACCTAAGCGGTGAAGAGCCAACGAAGATTCGTCATCTACAATCTATTAATGCGTGGATTGCCTAAGAATTCAGTTTTTCCACCTTTCTTCGCTTCTTCTTTTCTGATTTTTTCATCGCTCTATCTTTTATTGCTTGCTCAATAGATTTCACATTGTCCGGAGTAGATTTTTTAAAATGTTTAAAATAAATATCTTCAATAAATTCTGATAACGACAGCTTCCATGGTTGTTGTTTTGCGGGTTGAAGGTTGTCAAATTTTCTTGGATTCAGACCAAGCTCTCTTGCCATTTGTATTTGTGCGTGGGACAAGTGATGTTTTTTTCTTGCATCTATCCATGGCTTTAGTTTGTTAGGAATAAAGCTCTTCTTAGTCACCTGTTGTTTTCCTCCGATTTTCTTTGAATAAAACCAATAGCCACACTACAATCCATATCATACAGCTCCATCGCATCATCTTCAGTTAATTCAAGGTCGAATTCATTCTCAATATCATAAATTTGAGCCGTTTCAAATATTTGGTCAGGTGGATTGGAAATTGACCACATACAACACATTTGATTTGTATCCGTATGACTGTAACGTTTTACATGTTTTCTATATATTACGTAGAACCTTTCATCGATATTTTTTTGAACTGTACTCATATTTTTCCACTATTATAATTATTGAACCGAAATTGTGCCCTTTAATTTTATTTGTTTAATAGATTTGATTTGTTCATAGCATCAACAGCTTACCAGCTTCTCTCAGTTAAACCCTTGCTTTAGTAGCAAAACATCACTCCATTAAAATTTATATGTGCTTGACCGAGAAAGTATTCGTAGCGAGGGAAAGTCTGGTTTTAGGCAATAATTTCTCATTATTTATGCGCATTTTCCATGATACTTACCACTTGCCTTTTCTCCACCTTTTCGCTGTTAGTTTCTCTAATCGTCTGCGATATTTTTTGATATCGTGCTCTATATCACCTTTCATTATGCCTAATATATCCTCACAAAGAACTGCTCCAATTGCATGAATAGCGTCATGTCTGCTTAGGCCTTGTCGAATAAGCTTTGACATTGTTAAGGGAACAGGCTTCACGTTCATTGCAAGTTGATTTTCAACAATTACATGAATTACTGAATGAATATTTTCAGCACCTTCTTGAAATTCAACTCCTGCTGCTTTATGAGAATTGCGAACTAGATCAGTCTTTAATGTTTCATCGAATCCTAGGAGCTTGTCCGAGAATAGAAAATCTATTACAGAAAATCTGAATTTGTGCCATTTTCAGCTGTTTTTCGTCACATAGCGGAGCTATTCTCCTCAAAAAAGCTAAAAATCGCACTAAACCCAGCTTTCCTTCATGACGATTCCTATTCTCGGACAAGCTCCTAGCCATTCCTCTGGAGAAGGAGCTTTTGATGGGTGATAGTTTTTCATAATTCCAATATAAATTAAAAAAATTGAGCATAAAACGTCTTGCTCTGCGGCAATCCAAAGTGGCGATTTATTGCAACCACGTTAATTATACCCTAATCCCGATATAGAAACGCGAATTAGAGTACAATTACTTGGTATGTATAGCAAATAAAAAAACACGTCGTCACCTTATTTGGTGATAAGTGTTTTTTGGGTTTGCTAGACATACCAAGGGGCTGTGTTATAATCGTGTTTTCTATGTCGGGATTAGGCTAATACACCAAAACATATTACAAACGTGATAAATCCCAAAAACAATCTCACTCTTTGCGTAGAGTGTTTGTAATGGCTCAATTATCATAGATGCTGATTATTTAACCAGACAGCAATTCGTCTTCGCGGGAATGACGCGGGGCCAGTAGTTACAATTAAATTTCAAACTCAACAACAATCGGCAAATGATCACTGGCAATTTTGGCACCGTTTTTTTCGTATCTTTTTGCAAAATTGCATTGCAGTTTGCCTTTGTAATAAACCCTATCCAAACCACCTCTTGGTGCAAATGATGGAAAAGTTTTGATGGCCGATTCGCCCCAATATTTCGTGCTATCAGTAGCACAAGTAAATCCCAACCCTTCGATAAACAAGGCACGCAATAAAGAACGCCAATCATTAAAATCCCCAGCAACAATACAGGGCGTAAAATTTTCAATTTGTTGATATTCTTCTGAATGTGTTAACAAACCCGCTTGCTTTTGTCTTTCTTTTGCCGATAAGCCTAAGTGTAGATTAAACACCTCTAATGTCTTGTTGGTAGCAATTTCGATACGGGTATGCTGACAGCCTCTGCGCTTTTTATTGTCGATGGTTAGATTAATATTACGCTCTCTTGATATTGGAAATTTGCTTAAAGTAGCATTGCCATAATAGCCTTTTTTTAAACTGACATTGTGACCCAATTTGTAGTGAGAAAAACCACAGGCTTCGGCAATTTCCTTAGCGAGGTTGAGTTCTCTTGAACGAGGAACACCTTCATCAACCTCTTGTAAAAGCACAATATCTGGATTCAAGTGATTAATAATATCAATAATCCTTTCTGGTTTAAATCTTCTATCTAGCCCAATAGCTCGATGAATATTGTAGGTGAGCATTTTTATTTTCATGTGTTTTTGGTCAAAATATTGGTTTCTTTGCCATCAATACTGATTTGATTTTTTTGTTTCCAATAGGCTTTTGTCCGCTCTTGACCTCTTCGTTTGAAAGAATCAATTAACTGTCCTCTGCCTCCTTTAAACTCATACAAGGGAACAGCCATTCCACAAGAAGTTTGTACCATCTCAATATCCATCAAAAATATCTGCCTTGCCCCGATATAATCGTCAAACAATTTATAAAGCTCAGCCCATTGATTATCGTTTTTATGAATAACCGACGCATTTCCATACAAGCGTAATGTCATTCTGGGGAAATTCTGTATATGTGCTGAAGTTTCATTGCCACTGCCTGTTAAATTTAACCACGCTACTTGCTTTTTCATTAATAATTCTAAGGGTATCTAAACCTTTTGGTGAGATGTTAACCCGGCCGTCAACATCTGCTGTTCCAACAAAAAACAATTGCTGTTGTTTAATAAAACGGGTTAATTTATCAGAAAGTTGTGTATATTGTTGTCCCATATTAATTTAATGATTCCTAAGCTAATGATTCCAATGCTTTAAAACTATTTGACTATGTAGCCTAACAGGTTAAAATCAAGTCTCATAGAAAAAATTTGAACAAAACAATTTTAATGTCAAAAGCTATTCAACATAAGATTAGAAGCTTTGTACTGCGAGCAGGCAAACTTACCAATGGACAAAAACGGGCACTTGATGAACTGCTGCCTGATTTGTTATTGGATGAAACACAAGTTTTTGATAAAAATAAAGCTTTTGGCAATGACAATCCTGTGTATTTAGATATTGGATTTGGCAATGGCGAATCTTTGATACATATTGCACAACTATATCCTGAGCTTAACTTTGTGGGCATGGAGGTTCATGCACCGGGGGTTGGGCATTTGTTGTTGAACATTGAAAAACATGAGTTGACCAATATACGTATTTATCAATTTGACGGTGTGGAAGTGTTAAAAGATTGTTTCCAAGAAAACAGCATTGATGGCATTCACATTTATTTTCCCGACCCTTGGCACAAAAAACGTCACCACAAAAGACGTTTGATTCAACAGCCATTTGTTGAATCAATTATTCCTAAACTTAAAAACAATGCCAGAGTACATATTGCCACAGACTGGCAGGAATATGCACTGCACATTCAAGAAGTCTTTGCTCAGTTTTTACAATTTGAAAACATTGAAAAGGACAATGGATTTACCAGCAAACCTGATTGGCGTCCCATAACTAAATTTGAACGCCGTGGTATTAACCTCGGGCACAACAGTTATGACTTGGTTTATCATCTGAACAAAGACAACAAAGGAAACAAAGGAAACAAAGGTCATTAAATGGAAATAGCCGCTTTAGAACTAAACAATGAAATGATGATGGTATTGGCAATACTGGCTTATACGGTTATATTGTTCGTTACTGAAGTGATTCGCATTGATGTTGCCGCTATATTAATCTTGGTGTTTTTGGGTTTAACCGGTTTGGTTCCTGATACCCGTTTATTCGATGGATTTTCATCAAATGCAGTGCTATCAATTATTGCGGTAATGATATTAGGAGCAGGGTTGGATCGAACAGGCGTGATGAACAAAGTAGCAGGCTTTATCATGAAAATCGGTGGCAAGTCTGAAAAAACTGTCATTCCGGTGGTATCGGGAACAGTGGGTGGCATCTCTGGATTCATGCAAAATGTCGGTGCAACCGCCCTATTCTTACCTGTGATGAGTCGCATTTCCTCACAAACCAAAATCCCTTTGAGCCGTTTATTGATGCCTATGGGGTTTTGTGCCATTCTAGGAGGCACCATCACCATGGTGGGGTCTTCTCCGTTGATATTGCTCAATGACCTACTTGAAACATCCAATCATTCATTGCCTCCTGGGGCCGAAACATTAAAGTCTTTTGGTCTATTTTCCGTCACCCCAATTGGCATTGTATTGTTAATATCTGGTATTGTCTACTTTCTTGTTATTGGTCGATTTCTACTGCCTAAAGGAGCCACTCAAGATGATTCAACTGGGCAGAAATCCTATGACTATTTCATGGACACCTATGGTATCCATAACAACAAAAAAGAAATCATTGTTGGTAAAAATAGCCCATTGGTTGGTAAAACTATTCTTGAGTTAGAAACCTTAATGGAAGACCGAATTAAAATTTTGGCGCTTAACTCTGAGAGTCACAGAAAATTATCGCCCTCCAGAAAACACTACCTTTGGTCTGGTGATACGATTGGTGTTTTGGGAGAAAATTCCGATATTAAGGAGATGATAGAAACCTTTAAACTCACGCCAATTAATGGTTTCAAGCAGTTTAAACACACCTTTAGTGAATCCAATGCCGGCTTATCTGAAGCGGTTATTGTCCCTGGTTCAAGATTTCTAGGCAAACAACTCAGCGACTTTCATTTCCGACAAGAATTTGGCATCACCATCATTGCCATTTCACGCGGAGATGAAATTTACAAAGGCGAAGACATGCACACATTGACACTGCGTATGGGCGATACTTTTGTGCTGTTCGGTGGTTGGCGAGATCAATCGGGCATCAGCAAAAGCAGGAATGTGGCTTTGGTTGGTGATGTGCCCACACAACAAGAGCGCCCACAAAAAGTCCCATTTGCCCTATTCTTTTTTGCACTGGCTTTGGTACTGGTGATCTTTACCGATTTTAAACTATCGATTGCTCTTTTAACCGGTGCGATTGGCATGATTATTACAGGTGTCATTCACATAGACGAAGCTTATCGGGCAGTGAGTTGGAAAACTGTATTTCTGCTGGCTTGTTTAATTCCTTTGGGTTATGCCATGGAACACACAGGAACAGCGGCTTGGGTGGCACAACAAATCATATCAAATCTAGGCAATGTTAACCAATACATCTACCAATTGGCAATAGCGATTCTGGCTACCGTATTTAGCCTTATTATGTCAAATGTTGGGGCAACTGTTCTGCTTGTGCCCTTGGCGATAAATATTGCTTTAGAAACAGGTGGAAACCCAGCTATTTACGCATTAATCGTCGCACTGGCAACATCCAACGCATTTATCTTGCCCACCCACCAAGTCAGCGCGCTTATCATGGGCCCCGGTGGTTATAAGGTTAAAGACTTTTTAAGAGTTGGCAGCATAATGTCGGTTATTTTTATTGTTGTGATGCTGGTTGCGGTCAATTTATTTATTAGTACCTAAATTACTAGAGACCTTTGCCTAAATGATAACAAAACCAACACTGTTGTTAGACGAGAAAAAATGTAAAGAAAATATTAACACTATGTTTTCTAAATCAAAAAGACATAACTTAGAATTTCGTCCACATTTTAAAACACATCAATCATTAGAAATCGGATCTTGGTTTAAAGATGTTGGAGTAAATAAAATTACTGTTTCCTCAGTATCAATGGCTGAATATTTTTCTGCACACTGGGATGATATTACTATCGCTTTCCCAACAAACATCTTAGAGATTGAACCGATTAATGCATTGGCAAAAAAAGTTACTTTAAACCTTTGTATAGAAAACGAAGAAAGTATATTGTTCCTAAGCAAGCATTTGAGATTCAAAGTAAATATTTTCTTGAAAATAGATGTGGGCTATCATCGAACAGGAATAAACCCTACAAACAGTGCTTTAATCAATACAATTATAGAAAAAATAGATGCGAACCCAATACTAAATTTTATCGGTTTTTTAGGTCATGCTGGTCATACATACCAATGCAGAACGCACAGCGCTATTAAAGATGAACATTCTAAAAGTCTAACTATTATGGCTAAACTAAAAAACACTTATGCAACTCGGCACCCCAATTTAATGATTTCATTAGGAGACACACCGAGTTGTAGCGTTGCCGATGACTTC
>CAZLZZ010000083.1:12190-13661 GCA_964564165.1 uncultured Alcanivoracaceae bacterium
AGGTGTTGATGAAATTAGACCGGGGAATTTTGTTTTTTATGATTTAACTCAAAATCTTATTGGCTCAAGCTCAATTGCTCAAATAGCAGTTGCATTGGCCTGCCCTATTGTTGCGATACACAAAGAACGTTCTGAAATAGTAGTTTATGGTGGTGGCGTACACTTCTCAAAAGACAGGTTGGAAGATAAGGAGGGCATAGTATTTGGTAGAGTAGTAAAAAAAGAAAAAAATGGTTGGGGAGATTTAATTCCGAATACATACGTGAAAAGTTTGTCACAAGAACACGGAATCATTTCTGCTCCAAAAGAGGACATGGATAAATATAAAATTGGTGATTATTTAATGGTACTTCCTGTACATTCTTGTATGACTGGAGACTTAATGAAAAATTATACTACTTTTGATGGACAGAATATTTCAAGATTTTAGGGCATTTTTATAGTTGAAGATTAACTTGAAATCGCTAAGTGTCAACCAATCTGTCGCATTTTATTAAAAAATAAATGGGGGTTTTACCCCCAAACCCCCAGGGTATTTGTGAAAAAAATAATGTTTTATGGTACAATGTTCACACGGTACAGGCTGGGGAGCCGATGACCGTAAAAAAGTAATGTTTTCAAATCTAACATAACAATTATGCTGCTTTCGCATGCACTGATATTGTCTGATCAGTTGATACATTATCACTTGTTGGATTTAAATACACACGTTCAATTAAGTTCAAGTTTCTTGTTTTTCGACCATTCCAGCGTTGAGGATGGCACTTTTTTGCTCGCTCTATTACTTCTTTTCGTTTCCGCAAAATTTCTGCATCCAACCCCGCATGGCGTTGGTTCGGCGTCACAAACTTTATAGAACTGTGTCGGTGCTCTTGATTGTACCAATTGACAAAACCATCGACCCATTTACGCGCTGCTTGCAAGCTTTCAAATGGCTTCTCTGGATAGCTATAATGATACTTCAATGTTTTGAATAATGATTCTGAAAAAGGGTTATCATTACTAACCCTTGGGCGTGAGAACGATGGAGCTATGCATAAATCAATGAGCTTAGCTCGCATGGTTAATCCTTTCATTGGCGAACCATTGTCTGAGTGAATAACCAATGAGTCTTTAGTGATATTTTCTTTTAGATAAATGTCCTGAACCAGCTCTGCTGCATGTGAACTTGATTCACAATCATGCACCTGCCAACCGACTATTTTGCGACTGTATATATCCATGAACATGTATAAATAATAATATTGACCTTTGATCAAGCTATTCAAGTAAGTGATGTCCCATGTATAAATTTGATTTACTCGACTGGCAATGAGTTCTTTGGGCTTCTTTTTGACTACAGAAGTTGATTTACTCCTATGTTTCAATAGGTTATGTTCTCGCATTATTCGATAAAACGTTGATTCCGATGCCAGATATTTACCTATATCCAATAGCATTGGGACTATTTGATGCGGAGTTAATGACCTGT
>CAZLZZ010000084.1:0-13384 GCA_964564165.1 uncultured Alcanivoracaceae bacterium
TACTCCCTTAAACAACTTGTTTGATTTTAAGGGTTTTAAGCGTTCATCCAATTGGCCCCAATATTTATATAATCTTTTCGTTTCTATGAACCCTGTGGATTTATTATAATCAATACTTTTCAAAATTAAACCTGCAATCATTGGACGGGCAATATAATAAAACCCTGCTATCTCCCATTCATCGACTTTAGAAGCAATATACGCTGCTTGTTGCATTTCTAATGAGTTGAGATATTGATTATTGTCAGCATAATAAATGAGTAGTTTTTCTACCCCAGGATCGAATTTGTTATTAAATGATTTTAATTGGCCTGATAAATCATCAACAGCAAAACCACTTATTGACACAAATACCAAAATGACTATTGTTATGCAATTAATTTTGTTGACTAAGCTTTTCATATAAGTTTTCTAGTTATGTATTGAATGTTGTTTAACATTTCAGATTTAACTTAACATCCATTTTATGATGCAAGATACGAATAATGGTTATTTTGTTTTTATTCGCTAATTTAAATATAATCATATGGCTACTTTGTGGGAATTTTCTGTACCCCTGTTTAATAAAACTCATGTCTAATCCAATAGACGGTTTATTTGCTAACAAATGAAAACAATCATCAAGTTGCTTTAGATAAATATTTCTTTTGGCTCTTCCCCATCTCTTATGAGTATAACGAGCAATATTTTTTAAATCAAATTTTGCCTTAGCACTTAACTCAAAAGAGTTCATACATCATATTCTGCATCAAGTTCAGCGATAAAATTATCATAGCTGTATTCTGCAATTCCACTTTCTTCGCCCTCTTTGATTAACCCTCTCAAAATTTCAATTTTGGTTTCTGAGTTTTCAAGTAGCCGCAAACCCGCTCTAACCACTTCACTAGCAGAACTAAAGCGCCCCGTTTCTATTTGCCCGCTAATGAAATCATCAAAATGATTACCCAAAGTCATGCTTGTATTTTTTGCCATATTAAATTACTAAAGTACCCATATGTACCTAATTATAGTATTTTGTGATTATAAGTCAATTATTTAAATTTATTAAATAAGCAAAAGTTGAGCCTACACCTATCTGCGAAAATTTGCGTCATCTGTGGAAAATGATTTTGATCTTCGCTGTGGTCGCTGCGCCGCCGTGCGATAATTGTTTTTTATTTTTTTAAAACTCTGCGAATCTCCGTGTCTTCTCCGCGAACCTCTGCGTTCCTTCCGTTTTTCTTCAATACACTCTATAATCTCGCCATGTTAGAAAAACTCATCAAACAATTGCCCGATTCTGTTATGCGCAAAGACTATTTTCGTCTTCGACAGCAGTTGCTTTTGGCTAAAAAACATCCAGAGAAGGTAGAAAATGCCTTGGCAAAGCTTGAGCAAGCGACACAAAAATTTCAGAATCGATTGAAGACCAAGCCAAAGGTTAAATTGGCAGAAGGGTTGCCCGTTTCTCAAAGAGTTGATGAAATTGTCAAAACCATCAAAGAAAACCAAATTGTAGTGGTGGCAGGTGAGACCGGTTCGGGAAAGACCACGCAGTTGCCAAAGATGTGTTTGTTGGCTGGATTGGGTGAGAAAGGCTTGATAGCTTGTACGCAGCCACGAAGAATTGCTGCTCGGGCGATGGCGCAACGGGTTAGCGAGGAATTACAAACAGAGCTAGGACAACAAGTGGGTTATCAGGTACGCTTTGACGATAAGTATTCAGCCGATGGTTGGATTAAGTTTATGACCGACGGGATATTGTTGGCTGAAACCCAAAACGATAAATTCTTGAATAATTATGACTGCATAATCATTGATGAGGCTCATGAGCGCAGTTTGAACATCGATTTCTTGCTTGGGTTCCTTAAAGAGCTATGCAAAAAGCGCAAAGATTTAAAAATCATTATTACCTCAGCAACTATTGATACGGCAAAGTTTTCTAAACACTTTGATCATTGCCCCATTATTAATGTTGAAGGCAGAAGTTTTCCTGTCGAATTAGAATACCGACCACTTAATGATGACAACGATGATTTAAATTTAGGTATATATTCATGCGTTACCGAAATTTATGCCAATGCACATGAGGGTGATATTTTGGTATTTTTATCGGGTGAAAAAGAAATCTTGGAAGCGCAAGAATATTTGACCAGAAAAAATATCCGCTCTACTGAAGTTTTGCCACTGTATGCACGATTAACCGCAGAACAACAAATGCGCGTATTTCATCCTGGGCCCCTACGGCGCATTATTCTTACCACCAATGTAGCAGAAACTTCTTTGACCGTTCCGCGTATTCATTACGTGATAGATTCGGGTTTGGCGCGAGTCAGTCGTTATTCCAGCCGTTCTAAAATCCAAGGATTACTCATCGAGGGTATTTCACAAGCCGCTGCCAATCAAAGAAAAGGGCGGTGTGGTCGAATAGCCGATGGTGTCTGTTATCGTTTGTACAGCGAAGATGATTTTAATTTGCGCGATGAACACACGGATCCTGAAATTCTTCGCACCTCTCTAGCTTCGGTAATTCTAAGGGCATCGGCTTTAGGCTTTGGTAGCATTGACCAATTTCCATTCGTTGACCCACCCAATGATTCGATGATTGCCGATGGCTATCAATTATTAACCGAACTTCATGCCATTGATAGCGAAAGGAAACTCACCCACTCCGGAAGAAAGTTATACAAACTGCCTATTGATGTGCAGTTGGGTCAAATATTAATAAAATCAGAATACCTGGGCTGTGTATCGGAATGTTTGATTATCGTTTCTGGGTTAACCATTCAAGATATTCGCGAGCGGCCTTTAGAGCACGCACAAGCCGCTGATGCCGCACACAAAAAATACCAAGACAACCGTTCAGATTTTAATGCGTTTATTAATATATGGAATGATTTACACAAGCAACGCAAAAATCACAACAATTCGCAATTTCGCAAATGGTGTAGGCAGAACTTTATCTCCTATCGCCGCTATTTTGAGTGGCGAGATATTTACAGTCAGTTAAAGAATATTTTGCGCGAACAAAATATTAAATTAAATACCACGCCAGCTGATTATGTTGCTATTCATCAAGCCATACTATCTGGATTTATTTCACACGTGGGCTATAAAAAAGAAAGCGGCAATGCTGGTGGGTATTCCGGAGCGCGGAACCGCAATTTTTTTGTTTTCCCAGGTTCGGCACAATTTAACCAAAAACACACATGGATAATGGCAGCCAGCATTGTGCAAACTACCAAAGTGTACGCCAGAAATGTTGCCAAAATAGAACAAGAATGGATTCAAGACATTGGCAAGCATGTGATCAAAACCACCTCATTTGATCCCTACTGGTCAAAAAAACAAGGCTCGGTTATGGGCTATCAACGCTTAACACTCTTTGGCTTGCCAATTGTGATGAAACGCTCCTTTCACTATGGCCCAACTAACATTGAAACTTCCAACAAATTGTTTATCGAAGATGGTTTAGTGCAAGCACAGATGCGCACACGTTTGGAGTTTTATTCGCATAACCAAAGATTGATTGCCGAAATTCAAGCCCAAGAAGACCGACAACGCAAGCAAGATATTTTGCTAGAACCTTGGCGTTTGGTCGAACTGTATTCAAGTATTATTCCTGAACATGTTTACAGTGAAAATTTATTGGCTAAGTGGCTACGCAAACAAGACAAGAAATGTTTGTTTTTTAGCCACCAACAATTGACCAAATCAGGCAGTTCAAAACCTCAAGAAGAACTGTTTCCAAAGCAATTAGATATACGTGGATTGAAACTGGATTTATGCTACAACTTTGCTCCTGGAGAAGACAACGACGGTATCACTGTCACGATTGCTTTACAGTGGCTGAATTCATTTACAGGTGATGACTTTCAATGGCTAGTGCCGGGTTTAATCAAACAAAAACTAGAACTAATGATAAGGGGCTTGCCTAAACCGATACGCAGAAACCTCGTGCCAGCAGGTGAATATGCGCAGGCAATCAGTGACTCTATCGCACCTGAAAACGGACAATTCTTTGAACAAATCATTAAAGAAGTTAAACGCATGAGCGATGTAAAAACCACCGTTGAAATGTGGCAAACAAAAGAACTGCCCATGCACCTGAATTTGATTTTCAAAGTCGTTGATAAAGACCATAAAGTGCGCAAAGTATCCCGTGATTTTAACGCCCTACAAGAGCAGTTTAGCCAGCGAGCCAATCAATCTTTTCAACAAACAGCCAGTCAAGCCCATCAAGTCAATGATGCCAAAGACTGGGTTTTTAAAACCATTAAACCATCTATCACTCTAGACAATGGTTTAATTGCCTATCCAGCAATAATCCAACAAAAAGACAGCGTTGGTCTGCGGTTATTTGAAACTATAGAACAAGCCTATAACGAACACTTACAAGGTATAAAAACTTTAATAAAGCTTAAAATCCCTGCCAAATACCGTTACTTACAGAAAAATCTAAACACCAGCTTTAAGTCGCAATTTGCTTGGAACCAATTGGAAACCGAACACACCCTAGTTGAGCACATTATTGATGCTGTACTCGAAGACATAGTTGAAAAAAACCTGCCGATATTGTCATTAGAAAAATTTGATGAAGTCAGTCAATTTATAGAAAAATCATGGCTAGCCAATACCAATCAAATATGCAAATCCATTAACCCAATCATAGAATACTGGTATCAAGTTTGGCAAAAAATAGAAGGCAAAGCCGATAAACTATCAGAAGAAACTTACCAAGACATGCAACACCAACTGGATTATTTAATCTATGCTGATTTTTTGTACGAAGTTGAAATAGAACAAATCAAACACTACCCAAGATTTATCAAAGGCCTAGAAGTTCGCCTCGATGCCGCGATTGAAAACCCAACAAAAGAAGCCGAAAAACTAAACCAATTACAAAAAGCCAGCTTACCATTTTATCAAACTTGCGATGAAACAGAAGCTTACAGCAAAGAACTGCAACAGTTTCATATCTTATTGGAAGAATACCGTATATCGCTGTTTGCACAAAATTTAGGCACAAAACAAAAAGTTTCTGATGTTAGAATAGCCAAGGCTTGGAAGAAAGTTTTGTAATACACACTGTCATCGCGATGGCTTGTTATTTTGTTTGAAGCCAAAGAAAACTGTTTTCTATATCGGGATTTTGGTATGAATAAAAATTAAAGGAATCAAGATAGCTAGATATGGTCAATAGTTACAAAATTTAATACAATAAGATGGACAATTTCACACTGTTACTTATAGAATGTACTATTCTAGCATTCACAGGGGACAACAACAATGAAGAAAATCACTCAATTATTACTAGCATTATCACTGTGCTTTTCATCTTTATCTTATTCTAAAGAAACTTTAAAACCTTTTGTATTGGCATCTGTTGAAACAGCCGATTATCAACAAACAGTAGCAGATACCAAGCAAAAACTAACAGAAAACGGCTTTACACTATTGGGAGAATATGTCCCTTATGGAAACAACACGGTTATTATTGCCACCAACGATGATGCCTTAAGGGTAGCGGCCATGTCCAAACGTGGGGCGTATGGTGCCCCGATGAGAATTGCTGTTAGTCAATACGGTACAGAAGTTGAGGTCAGCTATGCTAACCCGTTGTATTTTGAAAAAGCCTATTGGTTAAAAGGCTCATTAGCACCTGTGGACAAAGCATTAAGAGAAGCACTAGGGTTTGTAAAAACTTTCGGATCTAAAAAAGGATTAACTGCCAAAAAATTAAAGAAATTCCATTATATGTTCTCCATGCCTTATTTTGACGATCCTTATGAGTACGATGAATACGATTCACATGAACAGGCAGTCAGTGAGGTTGAAAAACGTTTAAATATAGAAGGTGATCCACTTACTATGGTATACAAACTAGAAATCCCTGGCACAAAAATGACCATATTTGGTGTTCAAATGAAACAAACAGGTAAAAACGATGATGAAAAAGATTTAGACGAAGAATACCAAATGAGTATTGTTGATTATGAAAGGCCTGGAAAAAAAGCATATTTAGCTTACGAAATATTAGTTAACAACAATCAAGTTGAAGCATTGCACATGAAATACCGCATGGCATTGTACTTTCCAGATTTACCGATGACAGGCAAACATGGATTTACTAAGCTAATGTCATCACCAGGTGAAATTGATGATGCATTTGAAAATTTGATTGAAGATTACAGGTAATATAAGAGAATGTAAAGAAGGTGTAAATTCTACTGAGTTAGTTTTACACCCTCTCTTTGTTTTAGATGTTTTTATTCCCTATGTGTCAAGATAGAGAACCAACTGCATAAAACCTGAAATTGGTGCTCAATTCAGCTTTCCTTCGCTACAGTTTCTATTCTCGGACTAGTATCAAGTTGCTAGTATGAAATTTCCTACAACAACATCAGAAATCACCCATTACTATTAGATTTATTTATTCATACAATGTAACCACAATAAATACTTCAACAATAATTTGGGAAACGACCATGAGCAACACAACATCTTTAGTCAGAAGAATTCGCGAGAGAAATTCTTCAATCAACCTAGATACCAATTCAAAAATAAAACACTTACAAAGGCAACTGGTTTCATTGAGTTTTTCAACCAGCAATGTTTCAACTGAATACTTACAAACCTTGAGTAAAATAAAGTCTTTAAGAAACTCTATATTTAAGTGTGGTTAGTTAACATTTTCAGCCATCTAACAGCCATCAATAATGGATAAATTGAATGAACTTATTGTCTGTTTTAGTCGCTTTATTCACACAATTAACCTGTCAAGGTAAATTTGAATTATTTTTAATAGATTGATATTGATATAAACAAGGATACTTTTGTATCTTATTGAACTATAAGGATATTTTATAGATGGTTAAAAACTGCCCAATATGATAAAAGACCAATGTATTCCTTACCAAAAAGGGTTCAAAATAAGAGTTATTAACAGAGTTATCCACAGGTCTTGTGGATAAGTGCAATAGTACTTATTTAACAACAAGTTATGGTGAGTTTGAAGAAAGTAATTTAAGTATTTATTGTAAGGCTTTGTATTGAAGTGTACGGCCTTGTTTTTAGTCAATAAAATCAAGAATTTCCTGCTTTTTTTGTAACGAATCTTGGTAGCCTAGTTCAATTAATGCTTGGGTATATCCAGGTTCAAAAAGCAAATAACTCGGCATCCTCCAATCCTTTCCCCAACCACCAATCATCTTCAATAAAGTGCGAACAGATCTAGGAATATCCTTTGAATGGTTTTTTGTTATCTCTCTAACATCAATGCTGGGTTTTATGATTATTGTTTCAATTTTTTTAAGATTTGTTTGAGACATTTGATTATCGTTAAGCAAATCTAGGGTTCTATTAATTCTTCTCAATCGTGACAAATCAGCCATCAATGTGTCCATAAAGATAGTGTCTAGCATATAGCCGCCCAATTCTCCCATGGATGGATATTCAGGAATTTCTACTGGGGTTGGAATCGGGTTTTCATCGCGTGTACCTATAACCAATATTTTTGTTGCCCCCAAATGAATAGCAGGAGACAGTGGCGCACTCATTCTCAGCCCCCCATCGCCATAGTATTCCTTGCCTATTAATTGTGCAGGGAATAGAAAAGGCAGAGCAGCAGAGGCTAAAATATGTTCAACAGATATTTTCTCAGGTAGCCCAATCCGACGGGTTCTATTCCATGCGTGTATAGATTCTTTGGATTGATAAAAGCTCTTGGCTATCGAAGTGTCATAGGATGATGCTGTGATCGCTAATCCCTCTAAAATTCCCGAATCAATGGCTTCTTGAATTTTAGACAAGTGTAACTCTCTACTCAACAATGTTTTTAAAGGGGTGTTATCCAACAATGATTTGGGTGCTTTGACACCTAACTTAGAAAAAAGGATAGAACCTATAACCTTTGCCATGGTTTTGGCAATCATCAAGGCATCTGTTCTGTAAACATCTTCACAGTGTAAATTTGTCCAGAATTTTTCCAACCTTTGTACCCCCAATTCTAAATCATGGGCGTAACTTGCCATCACCACAGCATTAATTGCACCAGCCGAAGTGCCTGTGATGATAGGAAATATATTAGTTTTATCAGGCACGATTTCTAAAATCCCTTTAAGCACACCCACTTGATAGGAGCCACGCGCACCACCACCGGGCAACATTAAGGCAATTTTAGAAGGTGTTTTCATAACAACATGACCATAATCATCAATAATTAGCAACCATTCGCACCACTATTCTCTTAAAGACAACAGGGCTAAAGCCCCCGATTCCAGTAGCAATAGAATTTAATTGTACTCAAAAGGGTTGTGAATAACAATATTCTCGGTTCTATCAGGGCCGGTTGATATCATGTGTACTGGTGAGCCTGTGTAGGATTCAATTTTATCAATTAAGGCTTTGGCTTGTGTTGGCAGTTTGTCCAACTCTGTCATACCTTGTGTTTGGCTCATCCAACCTTTTATGTTTTCATAGACAGGCTGGATGTTTTCCCAAGCTTGGGCACTGGCAGGAAAGTCTTCAAAGACTTCGTTACCTACTTTATAACCAGTACATACTTTAATATTTTCAAAAGTATCAAGTACATCTAATTTTGTTACACATATTCCGGTGACACCATTTATTTGAATAGATCGCTTTAGGGCAACCAAATCCAACCAACCACAACGTCTAGGACGGCCGGTTGTTGCGCCAAATTCAGCGCCGTTTTTTGCCAACATCTTTCCGTCATCATCAAACAATTCTGTTGGGAAAGGTCCTGATCCCACTCGGGTGGTATAGGCTTTTGTAATCCCTAGAATATAATCAATATCAGTAGGACCCAAACC
This sequence comes from uncultured Alcanivoracaceae bacterium, assembly GCA_964564165.1. Classification (GTDB taxonomy): domain Bacteria; phylum Pseudomonadota; class Gammaproteobacteria; order Xanthomonadales; family Marinicellaceae; genus NORP309. Next base: position 8,814 of record CAZLZZ010000084.1, read on the forward strand.
CGTGCCTGTAGATGCTGCACCTGCTGTGGTATTGGAAGATGTCACAAATGGATAAGTACCATGATCAATGTCTAACAGCGAACCTTGAGCACCTTCTAGTAGAATTGATTTGCCTTGCGATTGCATGTGATGCAGTTGTGCGGTGACATCTGAACTCATGGCATTTAGTAGTTGCCCATAATTTAAGGCTTGCTGGTAAACTTCTTCAAAATCCAGCGGTTTTTCTTTAAAATAATGCTCAATGACAAAATTGTGATATTCCAGAGTCTCAATGAGTATTTCTTTTAGCTGTTGTGGTTCGGACAAATCACCAAACCGAATACCGCGTCTAGCAACTTTGTCTTCATAAGCAGGACCAATACCTCGACCCGTTGTACCGATGGCTTTGCCGCCTTTGGCTTTTTCTCGCAATTGATCAAGCACAATATGATAAGGCATAATGATGGGTGCAGCGGATGAAATTTTTAAACGCGATTTAACATCTACACCGGCTTGTTCTAATCCTTTAATTTCGCTTAACAAAGCACCAGGTTCAACCACTACTCCATTGCCAATATAGCAATCAACACCTTCGCGCAGTATTCCTGAAGGAACCAAATGTAAAACAGTTTTATGACCATTTATAATTAAGGTATGACCAGCATTGTGTCCGCCTTGAAAACGCACCACTGCATCAGATTTTTCGGTTAACAAATCAACGATTTTACCTTTGCCTTCATCGCCCCATTGAGTCCCCAAAACAACTACGTTCTTTTTCATTGATATGTGTCCTACGTCTCTTGTTCTACTTCTCTTGTTACCATTTCCATCTAGGGAGGGAAATGGTAAGTAGAGTTTGTTTTTTACTTAAAATGTTTAAAGAACTCTGATTTAGGATCTAGAATCATCATGCTCTCTGATGCTGATCCTTCAAAGCTGATAGAGTAGGCTTCTAAACTTCTTAAAAACGAATACAATTCTTTGTTTTGGTTATAAGCTTCTGCATAAACCTTGATTGCAGTGGCATCACCTTGACCAGTTAACAAGGCAGCTTCCTTGGTGGCATCAGCCAATAATATTCTTACTTGTTTATCGGTGCCTGCACGAATATTAACCGCTTCTTTTTGACCATTAGATCTGTGTTCGGCTGCCTCGGCTGCGCGCTCTGAGCGCATTCTGGCAAAGACCGAATCACTAACAGTATCACTTAGATTGATGCGCTTTATTCTCACATCAACTACTTCTATACCAAAGTTTTCAGCAATCGGCTGGGATTTTTGTTTTAAACCCTCCATCAATTCTATGCGTTGTGTAGCAATCACCTGTTGCAAGGTTCTGTGTGAAAACTCTTCTAATAAGGCATTTTTAATGACATCACTCAAACGCCTTTCAGCATCAGCTTTATGACCATTAAATGTGGTATAGTAATTAACCACATCCGAAACACGCCACTTAACAAAATAATCAACTTCTAAATATTCATTATCAGTATTCAACACCGAAGTAGGCTTATTGTCTAGGGTTTGAATTCGAGAATCAAACTTCTTAATTTCATGTACACCAGGAATTCTCCAGTGAAGTCCTGGTTCAAAGTCATCTCTAACTACTTTACCAATTTTTAATTTAAGCGCATACTCTTTTTCATCAACGGTAAAAGTAAAAGCCTTAAATCCAATAACTGTTAAAACCAATAGTATTAATAATAATAGCAATTTATTGTTCATAATTATCTTCCTGTACGTTGTGTAGAAGCTCGACCCTGCTGGTATATAGAGCTATTCGAATCTGGGCTGGTGACAGTTGTAGTTCCAAGGTATGTAGATTTAGGCTGTTGACTTCTTTTCATCATTTGATCCAAAGGCAGATACAACATATTGTTGCTGTTGTCAGAATCGATTAAAACTTTATTGGTTTTGCTAAATACTTTTTCCATGGTTTCTAGGTACAAGCGTTTTTGGGTGACCTCAGGAGCCAATTCAAATTGTTCACGGACTAAATTAAACTGTTGAGCTTCACCCTCAGATTTTGCAATAATGGATTGTTTGTAGGCCTGAGCATCTTGAATGATTTTTAACACATTACCTTCTGCCAATGGAACTTCTTTGCGCAAATATTTCTTGGCTTGATTGATGAAGGTTTTGGCATCTTCGCGGGCTTTGACCACATCATCAAAAGCGGCTTTAACTTGCGCAGGAGGATGGACTTCTTTGAAGTTAAAGTTAGTGACCTGAATACCCGAAGTATATTGGTCCAACATGATTTGTAGCTCTTCCACAATGTTTGTGATGGCTATTTCGCGATTTTCATTCAATAAATGACTCATGGTATTGGTCCCAACCACTTGTCTAACAGCACTTTCTGCCGCATTTTGAACTGTGGCTTCGGGATTTTCTAATTCAAACAAATAATTCCTTACTTCGCTCGCCCGAATGCGAAATTGTATATCAAAATCTAAAAACACCAAGTTTTTATCTTCAGTTAACATTTCACCGCTTTCACCAACTGAATATAACTTTTGAGTATTGACTTTATACACTTTTGAGATGGGTGTTGGCCAGGTAAAGTTTAGCCCCGGGCTCATTGTCTTATCGTATTTACCAAAGGTTAAAACCACACCACGCTCAGATGGGCCGATTTTATGTGCTGAGGTCCAAACCGCATAAACACCTATTACGAATAACAGTAGTATGATAGGGGAAACTGAACTTCCTCCGCTATTACTGCCATTCTCTGTGTTGCTAGTCTCGCTCATTCCCAGTGCTTTTTTTATTTTATTAAAAAAATCCGCAACAACTTTTTCTAAATCAGGGGGTTGATTGCCGCCAGAACCCCATGGATTATTAGGCTTTTTATCGCCATTTCCTTTGTTGTCATCACTGTTTTTGTTTCCGCCAGGTTCGTTCCAGGCCATAATCTACTCCAAATTTATTTTTCATCTTAAGGCATATTCATAACTGTGGGCTAGATTCCCACCGTTTTTAGTTATGAACATACTTCTCTTATAATAATGCGAGGACAAACTCGCCACATTCATCATTTCTTGCTGCTAACATTTTCCACTTTTCTGGTGGTAATTCAACCTTTAATGACCAACTACTGTCATCATTAAAAGACTCTTCACGAATCCCGTCCCATTGATAAAAAATAGCCCTTAATTTCGCTAAATTCGCAGGCAACAGAATATTTTTTATTAGATGGGTACGATTGAAGCGTTCTTCAATGGCTAACAGCAATAAATCCACCCCGTCGCCAGTGACAGCAGACAACCAACACTTATTTACTTCATCTTGGGAGCCCTTTTGTACTTTAGCTGTCACTTGTGATAAATCAATTTTATTGTACACCTCAATCATCGGCAACTTATCTGCATTGATTTGTTTAAGCACAGATTTTACTTCGGCAATCTGTTCATCTTGTTCGGGGTTATTTGAATCAATCACATGGATTAATAAATCAGCCTCAATAGCCTCTTGCAATGTGGCCTGAAATGCTGCCACCAAATCATGCGGCAAATCTCGAACAAATCCCACCGTATCACTGGCAACCACTTGATTGCCACGAATATTGGGAAGTTTACGCACCGTTGGATCTAAGGTTGCAAACAATTGGTCTGCGACATACACCTGCGACTCGGTGAGATGATTAAACAAGGTAGATTTACCAGCATTGGTGTATCCGACAAAGGCAATCATCTTGGTGCCGCTTTGTTTTCTGCTGTTTCTGCCTTGTTCACGTTGCGCCACGACTTTTTCTAATTTGGCTTTGAGTTTTTTGACGCGGATTGCCAGCAATCTTCTATCGGTTTCTAATTGTGTTTCACCTGGTCCACGCATACCGATACCGCCTTTTTGACGTTCTAAATGCGTCCATCCACGGACTAAACGCGTGGACAAATATTTGAGCTGTGCCAATTCCACCTGTAACATGCCTTCATAGGAACGCGCACGTTGAGAGAAAATATCCAAAATCAAAGAAGTTCGATCCAGTACCACACATTGGCAAAGTTGTTCTAAGTTTCTTTGTTGGGCAGGTGTTAAAGTAATATCCACAAGCACCAAATCGGCTTGGTGTTGCTCTACCAAACCCGCAACGGAATCTGCATTTCCAGAGCCTATATAAAACTTGGGTTCAGGAATTTTGCGTGAAGGACTAAAGACTTCCAAAATTTGCGCACCCGCTGATGATGCCAATTCTTTAAACTCCATGACTCTTTCAATATGCCCCATGCCTTTATTGGGACACACCAAGATGGTCTGGTTGCCTTTTTTACTGCGTTCTTGATCTAACAATAGATTTGCTTAGAATGAAAGTGCCTATTATAGAGGGTTAATTGAAAATTGAAAACTTCTTTCTTTAATTGGAAATTGAAAATTGAGAATTGAAAACGGAAAAATATAATCGAATCCCGACAATTACTTAGATTTTATTAAACACATTTGAATGATACAAGGTTGGTGCAGAACGAAGCGAAGCCCAACATTTCGATACCAAAAACAAATGCAATTCTCTCGCAGAGATGCAAAGGTCGCAGTAAAAAGACAAGAAGATATCGCACAGCGGCACGAAGACACAGCGAAAAGATTAAAAGCAAT
>CAZLZZ010000084.1:13397-13628 GCA_964564165.1 uncultured Alcanivoracaceae bacterium
ATGTGGCGGCTTAAGTTTTAAAAAAGGCGACAACTTCCTTGAAATCTACCGCTAATGGAACTGTTCGCCATCAAGAAATTCCTGCGTTTCGTGACTATGTTGAACAACGTCAAGGAAAAAAAGAAACTTGGCAAAAGCATCTCTATGTGTATGATAAAGCTATTACTGATTATTTATGGTGGGACAAGCAAAAAAAGAATAAAAACCACATGATTTCAGTGCTAAAAGAAA
>CAZLZZ010000085.1:0-13607 GCA_964564165.1 uncultured Alcanivoracaceae bacterium
TATATTATACCATAATTTATGGTAAATTTGGAAGTTGAATACTTGCACAGTCTCTTTAGTCAACAATAAAACCGCAGGTTTTAAAACGTGTTGGCAAAAATTCTTATGGAAAGAATTTTAATACAAGCCTTCATGGGTGAAGGTGAGTATCAAGGATGATACGAACAAAAGCCAACTACCCGAAGGTTCTTTGGTTTCCTTAAAAATTTACGTTATATTTCAACGTCTTAATCTTTTAAATCCTCTTAAGTAAGTGCCATTCTGGTTAGTCGTGCCTATAAATTGCAAATCGTTCTGCCATTAAATCTGGGTCAGCAGTATTTAAGTTGATAATTGAATTAAAGCCCAGTTGGTTTGCTGCTTTTTTTATTCTGTTGGATGCGCAAATAACGGATTGTTTACTCAATTCTGGCCAAATATCTCGGGTCAAAATTTGTAAGTTATTTAATGTGGTGACGCTGGTGGCGAGAATCAACAATGGGTCGGTGTGTTTGATTATACTAATGGTATTGTCATCAACACTGGGCAATTGGCGTTGGTACACATTGATTTGTTCAAAATCTATGTCATTTTTGTTGGCGAAATTTCGGATTGAGTTTCTGCCATTTTTGGCACTGATTAATTTGATAGAGTGGCATTGTGTTAAGCCTTTTAACAAATCAATGACTCCTTCTAAATTTTGCTGTTGGGGTATCCATATATTGCCTGAATAATTTTGCTCCAAAACCTGTGCGGTTTTTGTTCCAACAGCAATCACAACTGCGGTTTTTGCGATGTTCAATTCAACAAAACTGTTAAAAGCATGCGTAACTGCGTGTTGACTGGTAAAAATAAGTACATCTTGGGCTTTTATCGCTGCCAGTTGTGCTTGTATTTTATGGATATCTGTTCCTGTAACAATCTCAATACAAGGAAAATCTATCACTTCAAATCCCCGTTTTACAAACGCCTCGCGGGTGATTTCCAGCAGGGCTTTGGGTCGTGTGTTAAGAATAGTTGATTTGGTTGATTTAATCATTTGCCATATCAAGAATTTTTTGAGCACCATCTGCCAACAATAATTTAGCAATTTTTTCACCCAGCTTTATTGGGTCTTTTGCTTGTGCACTTTGGCGTACAAACTGCGAACCATCCGGTGAATTGACGGTGGCTTGCATGTGAATACTGTCATCAACCTGTTGCGCATAAGCACCTATTGCAACCGAACAGCTGCCGTTTAGCACTTTATTCATGGCTCGTTCTGCGGTGATACATTTTGCAGAGTTTTCATCATTTAACTGAGCCATTAATTCAATGATTTCATGGTTGTTTGATAAACATTCAACGCCCACAGCTCCTTGTCCAACTGCGGGTAGCCAAGCATCTGGAGTCAGTTTGCTTTTTATCCGATCATCTAGTTTCATTCTTTCCAATCCTGCGGTGGCCAGAATGATGGCATCATATTGCCCATCGTCTAATTTTTTTAATCGGGTTTGTACATTGCCGCGCAATGGCAATACTTTCAAATCTGGGCGCAATGCCAACAATTGGGACTGTCGCCTTAAACTGGAGGTTCCGACAATAGAATTTTGCGGCAATTGCTCTAAGTGGTCATATTTATTAGAAACAAAAGCATCGCTGGCATCGTGGCGTTTAAAGATACTACAAATGGTGAAGTCTATGGGCATATCAGCAGGCACATCTTTCATGGAGTGTACTGCTATGTCAGCACGTCCTGCCAACATGGCTTGTTCTAGTTCTTTTAAAAAAAGTCCTTTGCCGCCAATTTTATCCAAGGTGACATTGAGTATTTGGTCTCCTTTGGTTGTCATGGGCAACAGCACTGTTTTTCTTTCAGGGAAGGTTTTTTCGATTAAATTTGCAGCATAGTTTGCCTGCCAAAGGGCAAGGGGAGAGTTTCTGGTGGCAATGGTGATGGTTTTGGTGTCTTTCATGTTATTAATTGTTTAATTGTCCTGATATTTCTGCGGCTAATTTGCGGTTGGTAGTCGGTACTTCTTAATTTGGCAAAAGCTTGTGATTTTGATCTGCGTATGCCATATAGTTCAGAAGTGTTTATGAGGGCGTTTCTGTTGATTCTCAATAGCTGATTGTGAAATTTAGACTCTAAGGACAGTAGCGAGTCATCAATGATAATTTGACCCAACTGGCAGTACATAATGGTGTACTTGTCTTCAGAGACAAAGCAATAAATTTCATCCAATGCCAAAGAAATTAAATCATTGCCGTTTTTAAAGACAAAGCTATCTATTTTATTGGGGCTATTTACTTTATCTAATGCTTGGTTTAAACGCTCCTTGCTAACGGGTTTTAGTAAATAATCTGTGGCAGCGAGATCAAAGGCTTTGATGGCAAAATCATCGTAAGCCGTGCAAAAAATAATTTGGGTTTCTGGTGAAATTTCTTTTATTTTGGGAGCAGCTTGAATTCCGCTAAGAACAGGCATCTTAATGTCTAAGAAAACAACATGAGGGTGGTATTTTTCAACGATTTCAAGGGCTTTTTGTCCATTGTTAGCGGTGATGATATTGGTAATGCCTGTGTTTTCTAACAGTTTGACTAGTCTGATAATAGCCAGTGGTTCATCATCGACAACTAAATATTTCATAAGGGCATACTTAGGGTGATTTGATATTGGCTGCCCGTATCGTGAATTGTCACCGTTGCTTTTTTGCCATACTGAAGGTCTAACCGTTCTTTGATGTTAGCAATTGCCATGCCATTGGACTGTTCTGGAGAGCTTTCAATATACGGGTTGGTCACTTGTATGTGTAGGTTTTTGCCTTTTTTCAAAATCTCCACTTCGATTGTTCCACCATCTTCTAAAGGTTGAATGCCATGTATTATGGCATTTTCTACCAAGGGTTGTATGCACAAAACGGGTATTTTTACGGGCAATAAATCTTCTTGACATTCTAGGTTGTATATTAATCGTTCTTCTAGTCTTAATTCTTCCATGTTCAGATATTGATTTACCCAATTTAATTCTTCTTCAATGGTGATAAATTTGCCTTGATGAGTGAAAGTCCTGCGCATTAGGCTGGAAAAATCTATAATAGCTTTTTCTGCTCTATTTGCATCAATGGTGATTAATGCAGCGATAGAGTTTAAACTGTTGAATAAAAAGTGGGGTTTAATGCGTGCTTGCAAGGCATTTAATCTGGCATCAGATAGCTTTTTAACTTGCTGGGCCCACTGATCTTGAATGTAAAAATATCGGATCAATGCCAAACTAATCATCACAGCTGACAATGATAGCTTTAAATTAACAAAATTAATAATTTTTTGTGTCCCCAATAAATTAAATGACAACTGTAAATCCAAATACCCGATAAGTTGTGCTAGCACTGAGGTGATGACAACAACAAAAACAATTAGTACAAAAACCCCCAAATATACATCTAAATAGTTAAACCAGTTGCGCAATTTGCACAAAGCAATAAAAATATTTACGCCAATAAATTGACACCATAAGGTTAGTATTGAAAGTTTGGGTAGAAATTCTTTGTCCAAAGACAAAAAACTTAACGCATAGATAATGACCAATATTTGTACCATAATGATGGAAACAAACATTTGTTTGTTTGCACAAAAGTCAGTTAACCATGGTTTTTTGTTTGTCATTGGTTGACTATTTTATGCTGTCCAACAAATATTATCTACTGTTTTTATCTTCCTAACATGTTACAGTTATAAGAAAATTGTTTAATCTATTTGAGGAAAGCATTATAGTGCCTTAGATATCTTAAAATACAGAACAAATGATAAAACAATTACAAGACTTCTTGCACCAACAAATCCCATTGACCAAAGACATGAGGTTGGAGTTGGTAAAGTTTGATGGGCTTACATTACAGGTAAAAGCACCGTTAATAAACAACATCAATGACAAAGGCAGTGTATTTGGTGGCAGTAGTTCGGCTTTGATGATTATTGCTGCATGGTCGTTGATAAAGCTCAACTGTCAAGACAATGAGATACATGCAGATATTGTTATTCATAAAAATGAAACGATTTGGCAGAAAGCCATGTATGGTGATTTAACCATCAATACCCGTTTCCAAAATGATCCCGACTTTCAACAGGTTAAAGTTTTACTGGACTCTAAAAAACACAAAAGAGTGACATGTTTGATTGAATTGGTTGACGTTGATGGGAATATTTATAGCACAATGACTGCAAAATATGTCATAATTCCAAAATTAAACGAACCAGGTTGAAAACATGAAAAAATTTATATTCGGGATTTTCATTGCTACTATTGTATTGAATGCACTGACTTCGTGCTCAGGAAAATCGAACAAGAAAAGAAACCTCGATGAAACACTGTATAAATACGCTTCTTTGATTCGTTGGTCCAATTTTGATGAGGCAACAACTTTATTAAAAAGTGGAGAGGATATAAAGAGTCCCGGTCAGTTTCAACTACAAAGACTGAAACAGTTCAAAATCACTCGTTATCTTGAGTCTCCGATACAGCCAGGGAAGCAAGAAAACATTGTTTTACAAAATGTTGAGATTCATTATTACAACATCCATACCAATATATCTAAAACCATCTATGACAATCAGACTTGGGAGTACAATGATGAACAGGGTCAGTGGTATTTAACAACGGGCTTGCCAAAATTGTAAATGGACAGGATATTTATTGAAAAATTAAGAGTGGATGCGATAATTGGGGTATATCCCAATGAAAGGCAAATAAAACAACCGCTAATCATTGATATTGATATGTCTTATGATGCCAAGCAAGCAATCGCTTCGGACAATCTTAAATATGCGCTAGATTACCATAAGGTGTGTAAAAACATCCATTTTTTTGTGAGTGAATCATCGTACCAGTTGATTGAGACGCTAGCTGATGCTATTGCTCAAAAGATACTTAAGATAAAGGGTGTGCTCCAAGTAACAATCAAGGTGTCCAAGCCCAATGCTTTAGATTTAGCTGATAATGTTGGTGTTTATATTCAGCGCAACAGTTGACAACCTGAACTCTCAGTGATTTACCGTAACAGTGTTGTTGCTAATCTAATCCCAGTTTTTTAATACGATAACGCAACGCTCTAAAGCTAATGCCCAAAACTTTGGCAGCTGCAGTTTTATTGTTGTTGGTTAATTCTAAGGCTTTGGTGATTTCTTGAATTTCAATTTCTTCAATATAGTCTTCTAAATTTTTGTCGTGGCGTTGCGATAACAGCTTGGGTTGTTTTTCATCATCAAAACCCAAATCTGTTTCTCTTATGATTTTGTTGTCGCAGAGATTTGCAGCCCTTTCTAAGATGTTTTTTAATTCAAGAATATTACCAGGAAAGTCATAGTCACATAAGGTGTGCAAGGCCTGTGAGTCAATTTTACAAGGCAATTGTTGCCATTTTTCTGAATATTCATTGAGAATAATTTTACAAAGTCCAGGAATATCTTCTTTGTGTTGAGATAGCGGAATGGTAGAAACGGTAACCACACACAGTTTCTCATACAACTCTCTTTTAAACTCCCCACTTTCGACGTTCTTTTCCAACTCACCATCGCAAGCACAGATAAACCTGATATCTAAATCAAGTTTTCCGCCATCGTCCAATAGAATTTGTTTGCGAGACAATATATTCAACAATTTATTTTGGTTGGCTAAAGTCATATCTCCAACATTTTCTAGAAACAAGGTACTACCATTGGCTTCGACCAACAGTCCTTGATGACTCTTGTCTCCAAATAGCTCAAATATTTCTTGGTGATCCTCTGTACAATCAAAACTATAAAAGTTGTTTTCGTTTCGTTTCGATAGAAAGTGAATACATTTTGCTATCATCTTCTTGGATGTACAAGAGGGACCCTTAATGGTTATATATGACTGCGACCTGGATAATTTTTCAATGGTTTTATTCAGTCCTTGTATGTAATCAGATGATCCGGCGAGTGTGGTTTGTTCATCTTTCCCAGATTGTTGGCTGTTTGGTTTGCTTGATTTTTTGATAGCATTTGCAACCAAGCTTCTAAGTACGTGAATACTTATGGGCTTTGTAATGAAGTCAAAAGCGCCTTTTTTTAAGGCCTCAACCGCATGGTGGATGGTTCCATAGGCTGTAATGACAGCAATCGGTGTGGATGGGTATTTTTCAGAAACATACTCAACCAATTCTAAACCGTTGCCATCGGGTAATTTCATATCAGTCAAGCAGAAATGAAAAGTTGTTTTGTCGAGTTCGCTTTTGGCTGCACAAATAGTCTCCGCTGTAAATACAGTTAATCCCATTCGTTCTAAAGATATTTTTAACAGTTGTAAAATATCTAGCTCATCATCGACAATCAATATTTGAATGTTTGACAACTTCAAGTCTCCGCATTATTTGAAATGATTCTATCACAACCTTAACCATTTTATATCGGATTGTTTAAATATTTTTTAATTCTAAAATTTTTCTGCGCAATAACGGGCCAAATTTTAAATAATCAAACAGTTTTTGAATGCGATTTTCGTCTAAATGTTTTCTACTCAGATCAAAATTATCCAAAGGCATATTTGTAACAATATCGGTTAGTTGTTTCGCCAATCTGGCTTGCTCAATATTGTTGGCTATTTTCTTTTGGCAAGATTTAGCACCACGAAAACTAAGATACGTTATTTCTTGGTGTCTTTCGATGATTTGATCGAGTGTTTTGAAATGATTCAATAAAAATACCGCAGATTTAGCGCCGACACCAGGCACTCCGGGAATGTTGTCTACACTGTCCCCGGTTAACGCCAAAAAATCAGCTATTTGTTCAGGATAAACCCCAAATTTTTCATACACCATTTGACGGTTACATGCAGGGAATTTGCCATAGTCCCACCAGGTGTCGCCTTTGCCTTTAAGTAACTGAGCTAAATCTTTATCAGCGGTAACTATGTGGTTGGTATGTCCCAAATCATGGTGATGCTTGGACAATGTTCCGATTATATCATCGGCTTCATAATATCCATCACAATAAGTAGCAACACCCATCACTTGTGCTACTTGTTGGCAGAGTTTAAATTGTCGTTTTAAATCTTCAGGTGCTGGATCACGATTGGCTTTATAGGCAGGGAAAATTTCGTTGCGGTATGATGTGGCTAATGATTCATCAAAAGCACAAGCGATATGCGAGGCCTTGGTTTGATGAATAAATTGCGTTAAGAATCGGGTGAACCCATACACTGCATTGATTGATTCGCCATTAATTGAGGTGTAATCTTGGTTGGAATAATAGCTTTTAAAAATATAAATGCTGGCATCAATCAAATAAATATCTGGCTTATTCATAAATCTATTCTACAACAAAAAAGGGAGCAATTACTCCCTTTTGAATGGTATTTAATAAAATTTATTGACCAATGTTTTCGTCTAAGAAACTAATGAGTCTAGAATAAAAGTCAATTCTATTTTGAGGATCTTGAAAACCATGCCCTTCATCTCTTACCATCACTTCATGGTCAACCCCGGATGCTTCAAGGCTCTTGACCAAAGAGTTTAGTTGGCACATGGGAACTCTAACATCGTCTTCGCCGTGCGCTAAGAAAACTTTGGCTTTTATTTTATGGGTATTGTAGGCAGGAGAATTGGCTTCTAGTTCTGTGCCAACCTTGCCTATAACTCTGTTCAAGTACTTTTTGCCACTACTACCTCGTGAAGGAATGTCGCCACAAGTGCGCATTTTTTTCAAATCGTAAACACCCACATAGCCAATGCCGCATTTGTATAGATCTGGTTCGCGAACCAATCCTTGTAGTGTTGCATAACCACCATAAGATCCACCATATAAACAAATACGGTCTTTATCCGCAATGCCCTGATCAATCGCCCATAAAGTCGCATCGGTTATGTCATCTTGCATTTCACGTCCCCACTTCATGTAGCCTGCTCTTTCAAAATCTTGTCCATAACCACCTGAGCCTCTAAAGTTTATTTGTAAAACCGCATAACCACGATTGGCCATTAATTGTATTTCAGGGTTATATCCCCATTGGTCACGAGGGCCATGTGGGCCGCCGTGAGGATTGACAACAAGAGGCAAATTTTTAGCCTCTTTGCCTTTAGGTAGGGTTAGATAACCGTGTAATTCCGTCCCGTCTCTAGCGGTTACGGTAAAGGGTTTCATCTCAGCCATTTCCTTTGGGTCAACCCAAGATCTAGAGCTTACAATAGGTTTGATTTTATTAGAAGCTAAATCTAAAATATAAAACTCACCAGGGTTCACATCACTATTAACTCTAAAAACCATTTTTTTATGATCCCTTGTATAGTTTTGAATAAAGATATAGCTGTTAGGAAAGGCTTGTTTTAAACCTTTGTATGTGATGGATATTGGGTCAGTTTTATCTACCCATACTATCTCAGGATAACTGGGCATCGTGATGAAGCCTATGGCTTCATTGTAGGGGTTGTTAATAGAACCAGTGATATCAACCGTGTCGTTTCTATAAATTTTTCTTAAGTCCCCTGTACTAAGGTTCAGTTTAAACAATCCAATAGTTGAAGCATCGTGGTTAGATAAAATATACACTTCATTGGGATCTTTGCTGTTGCCACCAAAAGTAAAGGTTACATCGGTTTTGTTGCCTGCTAGGTTAAGTTTTTGCCAGTTTTTAGAATCGCCTTTTTTATAATAAACAAAGGTATTCCTTGAAATAGGATCAAATGCAGTTGCCACTATAGGTTGATGTTTTTTATTTAAAAAAGGTGCGTCAGAATTTTTATCAGCAGGTTCTGACATCATGCTCCTTCTTTTTGATTTTAAATTGAATTTATAAATGTGAGCTCCGCCACGTTTAAACTCTCTAATTAAAATATGATCCTCGTCATTGTGTAAACCGTCGACAATAGAAACACCAAATGTGTTGCCTTTTTGTGCGGTTCCACCAGGAGCAAATAGTGCGCGAGATTTTTTGCCATCAAATCGCATCGCATATACTCCATCCCACTTGCCCTTTCTATCAAGGTTGCCAACTCTTTTATTGACGCTCATTAAAATTACATTGTCATTGGCCCAAGTTAGGTTGCCAACTCTGCGGTTTTCACCAAAGGTTTTTGCAGACAATGGTTTCATGTTTTCTAAATCGATTATCGCAACTTTATCCATGCCATCAAGTTCCATGACTCCGGCTAATTTTTTGCCATCAGGTGAGATGACGACATTGGTAAACTCTGAAGGTTTGGTGAAATCTTCAAGAGGTAAGATTTTGCTAAAGCTGACACATGACCATGTCAGTAAGATGATGAATATAAGTTTACTTTTTTTCATATTTGTCTCCTAATATTTTGAGAAATTATTTTATTGCTTATTGTCGTTAAATTCAATACACTTGATAGTGTCTAAAGTCATTAATACACTATCCAGGCTAAAACAGTGCATCTCCATCCCTATCCTATTAACATTCCAGCTATATTGGCTGACAATAAAGATGCCAATGTGCCGCCCAGTAGAGCTCTCATGCCAAATTCCGATAGGCGTTTTCTTTGTTTGGGTGCCAGTTGCCCGATTCCGCCGACCTGAATGCCAATAGAGGCGAAATTGGCAAAGCCACACAGCATATAGGTGGCGATTAGGACTGATTTTTCATAAGTTAAATGCATGGCATTACTGACCTCTTTAAATTCGGCCAATTTAATATAGCCGACAAATTCAGAAGCAATCAATTTAATCCCCAATAACTGGCCGAGCATCGTCGTGTCTTCTTTGGCGACACCTATTAACCACATTATTGGTGCAAAAGTATAGCCCAAGATAAACTCCATGGATAGTCGCGGATAATTAGTATGTTCAGCAACCCATTGACTGACGCTGTAGCCCACACTAAAATTCCCCGGTGTAAATTGGTAGTCAATAAAGGGCAGAAAGCTATTTATTAGGCTAGTATTATTAAAAACCACTCTTAAATATTTATAAAACATTATCGCAATCAATATCGCGATAAAGGCCAATAAAAAGTTTTTAACCGGCTTGTTATTCGCCCGCTTCCAGTAACTGAACCCCAGTGCCGCAATGATAGAAATTAGCCAGTCTATGTAAGTTGTGTAGAACCCGATCTTTTCTAAAATATAGTTTGCCATAGCAATAAAGGCAAAGAACACCAATAACATGGCGCCGATATTCATCGCCAGTTTCAACCCTTCGGAGGTGCCTGTTGCCATCGCATCAAGAAAGTTGGATCCGGCTTTTTCTTTTGAAACTTCAATATTGCTATCAATTTTTTCAGTTTGTGGCATCAACATTTTGGCCACAACTATCGCGCCAGGTGCTGCCATTACCGATGCGCTCAATAAATGTTTTGCATAAAAGGCTTGTTGTACTGGATCATCGCCGCCTAAGAAACTAACGTAAGCAGCCAATACGCCTCCAGCTACGGTCGCCATACCGCCGATCATGACCAACATGATTTCAGACCTGTTCATTTTTTCTAGGTAAGCCTTAATCATCAATGGTGCTTCGGTCTGCCCTAAAAAGATGTTTCCTGCTACAGACAGGCTCTCGGCACCAGATATATTGAGTGTTCTGGTCAAGAGTATTGCCAGCCCTTTAACCACTTTTTGAATCACCCCTAAGAAAAACAATACAGAAGTTAAGGCAGAAAAGAATATAATGGTTGGTAGTATGACAAAGGCAAAATTGATCAATGGCGCATCAATTTTGTTGCTAACAAATGATGACAGTAAAAAGGTTGTGCCAGCCTTGGTAAACTCCATAACATCTACAAATCTTTGACCTATAAATTCAAAAATTCCTTTTATAGCTGGAACATATAAAACCCCAACCGCAATAATCAACTGCATCAACAAGCCAACACCGACCACTTTCCAAGAAATAGATTTTCTGTCAGAACTGAAAATATAAGCGATGGCAATTAATGCCACCATGCCTAGAATACCACGAGAAATGGAGGTAAAACTAATGCCTTGTGAAGCAATTAACTCATTCATATTTTATTACACTCTTTACTAATTCGCCAAACATTATAGTAGGGTATAAATTGACAAGTCAATGTCCTTGTAATTTAATTCAATATATTTAATGAAGAGGCACGATGTTATTGCAGGTATATTTAACGTGAATTAGTGGAAAACATGCCCAAATCCAGCTTTTTTTGTAGTAGGTTTTCTATTCTCGGACAAGCTCATCGGATATAGTCCGAAAATAGTTGAGCTTACGGTATTGTTCCACAGGGTTAATGTTTTGTATACATATCTTATTTGATTTTTATCGAGTATTTTAAATTCATTTGCAACAACCATGTGACAAACCGTTCGGGCGCAAAATGCGATGTACAGTGTCTCTACAAGTAAATAGATATGTGGCTAATAAGAAGATTTTTGGATTTGTTTTAATAATTTCAGTATTCATGGGTATTATTGGTTAAAACAATTAATGCAATCATAATATGATTGCAAGTAAACATAAACGTGGTATTATCTGTCGCATGAACAATAAGCATAAAAAGGTTCTTCTTGCCATCTTTTCTAATCCAGTGAATGGTAATATAGAGTGGAGAAAAATAGAAGCCTTGTTTATTGCTTTAGGTGCAACAAAAGACGAGGGAAACGGCTCTGCTGTTACTTTTATTCTTAATGATAAACGCATTGACTTTCATCGCCCTCATCCCAATAAAGAGGCATTGAGGTATAGGATGAAAGCAGCACAAGAATTTTTAAAAAAAGCAGGTATTGAGCCATGAATATGATGAAATATAGAAATTATACAGCTAGGATAGAATTCGATGATAAAGATCGAATTTTTGTTGGTCGTATAGTTGGCATTGACGATATTATAATATTCCATGGTAATGACGTAGAGAATCTTGAACAAGCTTTCCACGAATCAATTGATCATTATATTGAAGTTAGTAAAACAACAGGTAGGTTGGCACAAAAACCTTATTCTGGAAATTTGATGTTGCGGATTAATCCAGAGACCCATGCAGCTGTTGCTGCGGCTTCTCAGGTTCAAGGAAAAAGTATTAACCAATGGGCTAAAGAAGTTTTGGATGAAGCTGCACACATTTAGTTATTTAGTGCCTGACCGAGAAAGTAATCGTAGCGAGAGAAAGTCTGGTTTGAGTTAAAAATTTTCATTATTTGACGAGAATAATGGAAAATTTTAACCAAATCCAGCTTTTTCGCAGTAGATTATTCTTTCTCGGTCAGGCACTATTTACCCTGCGAATAAGAGCTAACCTTTTCTTTTAAATTTGGTCTCTGTCGATCATTAGGGATACACGATGCGGTACCAATATGAATAAACCCAGCAATGGATTCATGTGGCATTAGCCCCAATTCTTTTTGTGCCTTTTTATTATATGAGCACCAATTGGTGACCCATTGACTGTTAAACCCCAGTGCAAGGGATGCCAAGTTAATGTGCTGGCACACCGCGCCGCAGGACAACAATTGTTCAAATACAGGTGTTTTGTGTTCAACTGGGGAGAACACCACCGCAATAACTGTTGGTGCATAAGAATAACGGTTTTGCTCGGCTTTTATCTGCTCGGGGGTCAAGTCACAGTGTTTTTGTTGAATTTTCGCAAATTTCTTTCCCAGCTTTAGTCGTGCGTCTTTTTCTACCACAATAAATCGCCAAGGTTCAAGTTTGCCGTGATCAGGCACCCTGCAGGCTATTTCTAGAATGGTTTGTAATTGGCTTTTATCGGGTCCAGGCTCTGATAAATTTCTGGATAATACCGAACGTCGGGTTTTAAGCAATTGTAATAAGTCTTTTTTCATGTGTCGGATTATACCTTAAAGTTTGGTAATCACAAGGCAACAACTAAGCCCATTTGATTTTCTAAAACCAATGTGAATAGATGCTAAAATTTGTAAAAACAACTTGACAAAAATATTTAGGGGAGGGGTAGGATACAGGTTCTTTAAATTAAATAGGAAAAATATTATGAAGAAAATTTTAATTTTGATTATTTCACTAATTGGAACTTTGACTTTGACTGGCTGTGATCAATCTGTTGGGGCTCAAAATTTTGGTTGTGCAGGTAATACAGTAAGTTATGCATGTAATGGTGCTGTGGCATATAGGGCAACTTGGAAGTCAACTTATGGTAATTTTGATGCTGATCTAGTAAAAATTAACCTCAACCAATCTAATGTAAACCTTACGGCTACCTCCGGTACAATAGCACTAAGCATAAAAAACACATCTGGGAATGTAGTTGCATCATCCGTTTTTGACTGGTATAGTGTGGGCAATTATATTTATCCATCTAGCAAGTCCCCCATGTCGGCTTGGATAAACTCAAATTTACAAAATGGGTATGAAATTGGATTTGACATCAATGGTATAGAAACTGATGGAAACATTGGGATTAATACGCTTACAACAGTTTTTGAGTACGATGGCATGACAATTGGGGCGAGTGAAAGTTTTTATCTTAACGAAGCTGATTTAAATGGTTTTTAATGAATAACAGTGAAATGTATAACAAGCTATCTAAAATTAGATGGCTTGTTATTATAACTATTTTTCTAACGACACACGTATTTGCTGGTAAAGTCAAGAAAATAGATGATAGGTGGCCACTTGTCATGTCTGTTAAATAGTGCTTGACCGAAAACACATAACACATTGATATTAAAGTGATATTTCAA
>CAZLZZ010000086.1:0-9475 GCA_964564165.1 uncultured Alcanivoracaceae bacterium
TACCGTGTCGTCTATCAGTCTAAAATATTTGGGAAGAATACAAGTACACTAATTAATGAACAAGGCTCTTGATATCTTGGTGTTTTATGACCTCATTGATTTATTTTGTTAGCTATCGTTAGTCGAAAATCCTCTCATTTCACTGTTGGGGAAAAAGTTTTCGTGTTTTGTTATCAATCAAATACTTTTTAGAGCGCATTAATTCAAATCTCATGATAGAATCCAAGACGCAGAAATTACACCGTTTAGGAGAAACAAGCAAACAATGAAAACTTATTTAAATTTCATCTTAATATCACTGGGATTAATAATCGCTTCTTTATTGATTCAATATACCAACATTACACCTGAACAAATTTTGATAGCAGGTATTGTCATCGGATTGTTATCACTTGTACTGTCATTTATTTTACATCGATCTAAGCACTCCACCAAACAACCAAAAAAAGTTAAACCAAATAAAAACAAACCGACTGCAGCTAAGACTGGTGGTATAAAAGGCAAAGAAGTTAAGGGCAAAGTTAAGTGGTTCAATAAAACCAAAGGATTCGGCTTTATCACTCAAGACAATGGCGACGATGTGTTTGTCCATCAAACCTCTATAGCATTCAAACCTAGTATCCTAAAAGAAGGGCAGTCCATTACATTTAATGTGGTTGTTGATGAAAAAGGCCCTCAAGCTGAGAATGTAAGAAGGGCTTGAATTAATTGAGAATTTAAAACTTATTTTGTTCTCGATTTAGTTTGCACCCTCGGCTTGAAAGAGACTATATAAGTACATATCATCGAGAGAATCACATAAATGCTGAAATAGTAAATGCCTATTTGTAAGTTGGCATCGGTTTGTCCACTGGCTTTCATGGAAAAATAGGTCACAACTATGGCAACCACGAATACGTCTAACATTGACCATTTACCAATATTGGATAAGAAACTGATGCGTTTAGATGATAGGTGTAGTTTTTCTTGAAAACTAATGGTTAGCAGCAACAAGGTTTTGATGATGGGTGTTATCACGGTGAATAACAAGACAATGGCAGCAATAGCGTGCTGTTGGTTTTCGAACATCTTCATCAGTGCGGTGACAATACTTTTGGATTCGTATTGAAAGATGGTATTGCCCAACAGTGGTATGTTTTGATAAGCGGTTATTTCTAAAACTGGCGCAAACCAGCCTGTTATCAATGCAATAATAGACAAAGAAATTAGGCTCAGCAATAAGAACCGTTTGCGTGCTATGACAAACAACACCAATGACAACAGCACGATACCAATAAATGCCTTGCTGAATCGATAGGCGTTTTCGTCATATTTTCGGCTCTTTGTTTTAAGTTGTTTAATTTCGTTGACGCTTTCTGTGTAACCGCCATACCAACTGAAAGTGATTTTTTCTAATATTTTTTTGCCTGTGGTTTTTAAATTGTCTTCCATCTGCAAAGTTTCGGTGATCTTATTTGCCGTGTGAGAATAGCCAATGGCATTGCCCCATGATTCATAAGCAATAGTAGCTGCTAATAAGCTCAATGTAACAATATAAATGGTACTTAATATTTTATTTTTCATGCTTTATTTTTTGTTCTAGTTTTTGTTCTATTCTTAAAGTTCAATTTCTTCAGTCTTGATAAGTTCAATGATGGGTTCATCCCAGCTACCAGTTACTTTGTATGTGATTTTTCCTACATCTTTTAGTCCTTTGTGGAACATTCCCTGTACTAGAAATCCAGCAGCAGCACCTACAGCTCCGCCTGCAATGGCGCCAATTGTGGGCAATACTCTGCCCACTCTGGGGATCACATAAATCATTTGTTCATAATCTTGATTGGCTAGACCAGTTTTCCCCGTTATTACTATTTCTGCGCTGGATGAATCAATCACAAAATTTTCAGTGTAGGCTTCACCTTTGGTCAAGACGAAATCTCCTTTCATTGACTGGAACCTCAATCCTTTGCTCAATACGTCTCTAAAGTCCAATATCAATCGGCGCGGCAAATTGGTTAAGCTGAACAATCCCAAGACTCGACCCATACCAGGCTTGGCATCGATAACTTCCCCTTGCCCAATTTCTATGCGCATCTTGCCGCTGATGTTCCTAATTTCAAATTGGCTGGGAAAATCTGACCATTGGGCTTGCATGTCTATGATGATTTCTGCTTGTGTAATAGGGGCTTGGAATCCCATGGTTTTTAGAAATCCAGCAATGTCTTTGGAGGTCATGATAATATTGAATTCAGATAAACCTGTTTCACCAATATCACGCGACCACGTACCATTGATGGTCAGGTTCAATAAATCTGAGCGGGTAATGAATTTTTCGACCCTTATGCCCTCGGCTACTGGCCTGACTTCGATAGTAGATTCGCCCAGTGGAATACCATTGTAAACAAAATCCCCGATCCAAATATGCAAGGCTGGGTATGTACTGCTAACAGGAGAGGTTTGTTCAATTTCTATAACTTCTTCTTTTTCAATCGCTTTCCAGTGTAATTTATTCAATTGTATAGTGATGCCTTTGCTGTCTAGCTCATTGGGGACGGTTATTTTTCCTGAAATTTCATCGGCATCTAAATTAAAAATCAAGCCCTCGTTGCCTGCTTCAATATCAATACTTACATGGCTTAATTCACGTGCCATAAAAATAAGTCTATCAACATGAACTGACATTTTCTTAAAAGGCATTTCTTTTGGTGCGGTTTCTTTTCTATTTTTCGTCAGCAAAACAATCCACTTGTCCACATCTAGCACTTCCAATGTTCCACCAAAATTATCCGACATATTTTTCTCAGCTTGCCCGAAAATCATCTTGTTAAGCGTTATTTCTCCAGACTCTTGATTTTGAACAAAGTTAGTCTGCAATATGTCGTTGTAAGTTAAACCCCAGCCACTGTCGACACATGGCAAGATACACGTGACAGCAAAAGCGGCAGTTTCTGATGTTAATTTAGCAAAAGGGTCGGGCATTTCCAGTTCGACCCCCAATAAATCTGATTGGGCAGTAAAGCCAATCTGATTGTCTAGGGTATTGCTGATTGAAAACAACCAAGGTGCGTTACCTTTGGCTGGCAGTGAAAAGCCCAATACCGATTCAAAGTTTTGGACATTGTAATCGCCTTGCAATTTGACATTCAATTGCACGTCTTGATTGGCTTGATTGATGATGTCACCGGTTATTGAAACATTTTGACCTAGGAACTTTCCCTTTAAATCTTTTAGATACAGAGAAGGCCCTACAAAATCCAGTTGCCCATTTAAATCAAACAATTCAAATTGCCCTAGTTGAAAATCGGTATAATTAAAGGTTATTGTGCCTTCAGGTAACACTGTTGTATCAGGTATGTTTAAGGGGATTTTTAAATCGACATCAATCTTTTGTGGCCCTGAAAAAACCATGTCTTGTTTTAATACCTCCAATCCCTTTTTCATGGGAGATTTGTTCAATATATCTATCAAAAAATTGTCTTTGCCTTGTGCGTTGATATCAACGGTTAGGATTGGTTTTTTTAAGTTGGCAATGCGAGCAACAGCAGACTTGATTTGCCCATCAAGCACTTTTCCCCGATTCGATTTAACAATCAGTTGCTGATTAATGGTATCAACAACTGCATTGAATTGCTTAACCACAGGCCAATCTTTGTGGTAGTCTACGGTAGCTGATTTTAGGTTTGACTTTGTCCAAAACACCCCTTGATTGTTGGCAAAAGGATAATCCTTGACTTGTCCATGATAAAGAATGATACCTTGCTCCACCGTTCCAGATACCAACGCTTGATCAAGAAAGTTTAGTACCTTGGGTTTCCACTTAAAAGAGGGCCAATACTTGTACAGTTGATTGACTTGCGCATCGTATACGGCAAAGGCTAAGTCTAAATTCAATTGTTCATCATAAACCACTCTTGCCGCTCCATCAATAATAAAATCATTGCAGTCGCACCACAATGAGTTTATTTTGAAATCGATATTGTCATCTTGCATGGAGGTTTGGGCGGTCAATAATAGTTGGCTCCACTTAAGTTGTCCGCGAATATAATCAGGCATATCAGCAGTGCCATTTTCCGAATCCAACATCAATCTAATTTGCTCATCTTGCAAACTGATAACGCCCGATAAATGTGTAAATTGGCCAAAATTTGCGTGTAAATCTAACTCATGGAATTCTATATTGGCATCAACTATTCTGCGTAGTTTAGTGTCATATTTAATATTCACATCGGTGATTTTGCCGTTCATATCCAATGCATCAAACTCTGGGTTTGAAATTCCTACTGTTTGAGTTATGGCTTTTAACAAAGCAATATCCAACACATCTGCTTTTAAATAAATAAAAGCATCATCGCGGTTGAGATGAATTCGTATTTGATCTTGGACGATGGATTGTGTCTCGATATCATTGATGATTAATTCTGCTTGCCATTGTTTTTTATTGCCAGTATAGACCAATTCGGCTTTGCCTGATAATTCAATGTCTTTGGACCTGATGTTGGGAGATTTGTCATGGGAACCGCGAAAATCAGCCTTCGCGCTTAATTTAACAATATTGCCTTTAGCTGTTGATAACCACATTTGTGCATCAACCAAGGCGTTGGGTAAGTAAGTTTTGTCGGTTAATTGGGCCAGTTCTTTCAAGGACAGATTATCTACTTCCGCATACCAGTTGGCTTGCTGCATAAATTCATAGGATTTATCGGCAATGGATTTAATAATGATGCTATCGGCCAAGTCTTTGGAAACCAACTCTATGGCAAAGGCTCTTTTTTCAGAGGTTTGTTGAACGGTTATTTTTGAATTGATCTTGTGCTGCTTGTGATTAATTGAATCCTTTAAATTTAATGTAAGGTTATTGACGGAAAGCGTTCCTGTTGCCAATAATTTTTCTAGCTTATCTGAGAAGCTTTGTTTGTCCTTGCTATTATTTTTGACCACTATTTTTCCAGAAGATTTTCTCTCTAAATCAACAGCAATATCATTGATGCCAACGGTAATGCCTGTGGATCCTTTAGGTATCAAATATTTAATAAGATTAACATTTAAAGTGACTTGTTGAACCAATACTTCGTCTTTGTCTTTAATACTTAGACCAGAGATAATAAATTTGGGTCCTAGGCCTTTCCACTTTCCAGAAATGCTTTCAATTTCTACGGGTTTATCCCATTGTCGGCTTAAGAAGTCTACCACATATTGCTTGTACAGTTTTTCATTGGGCAACACCAAAGAAATAATCCCCACAACAATTCCCGCCACCACAATAACAAACGCCAATAGTCCACGAATGTGAATCCACAACCTAAATAATAAAGAATGTTTTGCCGTTTTTGTCATGATTAATAAATACTTACATCAATACCACGTCGTACTGTTCTTGGGCATAAGAACTTTCGGGTTGCATGCTGATTCTCTTGCCAAGTTCCTCTTCAAGTTCAGCCAATGATTCGGTTTGTTCCTCATAAATATAATCCACCAATGAAGTCGAGGCAATTACTCTAATTTGTCCCGTCTGAAACTGTCTAACTGTGCGAATGATTTCTCGGAACAATTCATAGCAAATTGATTCAACCGTTTTTACTAAGCCCAGTCCTCGACAGTTTTGACAATCTTCAGTTAACATTTGTTGCAAATTTTTTGTGGTTCTTTTTCTGGTAATCTCTATCAAGCCCAGTTCTGTAATGCCATGTATGTAAGTTCGTGTTGGGTCTTGATCCAGGTATTTTTTTAATGTGGCTTGAACCTGTTGTTTATGCTCTTCTTCATTCATGTCGATAAAATCAGCAATAATTATGCCACCAAGGTTTCTTAATCTGACCTGCCTAGCAATCATCTGCGCCGCTTCTAAATTGGTTCTAAATACAGTTTCTTCTAGGTTTTTGTAACCAACAAATTTCCCTGTGTTGACATCAATCGTGGTCATTGCTTCATTTTGGTCAATGACTAAATTTCCACCAGACTTCAACGCCACAAACTGTTTCAAAGCACGGTCTAATTCATCGTCAATATTGTGAAAATCAAAAATTGGTCGTACGCCTTTATAGTGAATCAACTCACCGTTCCATTCAGGTACAAATTCTTTGAGAAACTTTTTGAGCTTGATAAAAACCGTAAATGAATCGGTTCTGACTGATTGAACATTTGAAGAAATATAATCTCGAATGGTTTTGGTGGGTAAATCAAATTCATGGTAAACCAGTTGTTTAAATTTGCCTTGCTGAATTCTTTTATCCACTTTTGACCACAGTTTTTGTAAAAAATCATAGTCTCTTTTTAGGTCATCTTTGGTGCTCCCTTCTGCATTGGTTCTGGCAATCAAACCATGTAGATGGTTGCTTTCTTGCAAATCGGATAAATTTCGTTCTAAACGCTGTCGTTCATCTTCATCTGTGATGCGAATAGATAAGGTGTTAACTGACGGCTCGTTCGGCAATAAAACCAAGAACCGGCTGGGAATACTCAATTTACAAGTCACTCTTGCTCCTTTTGAACCAAAGGCATCTTTGTAAACTTGAACGACGATTTTTTGGCCTTCATGGATGATTTTAGAGATGGGTAAATTGTTATTGTTATTAATTGTCCCTTGCTGTTCTTGATTATTCTGTTCTTGACTGGTGTTTTCTTGATTGGTCTTTGCTTCTAAGCGGAAAATTTTCTTTTGCGAACAGATGTCAGTAACATGCATAAAAGCAGAGCGTTGCATGCCAATATCAACAAATGCCGACTGCAAACCAGGAATGATTTTCTCAACTCGTCCAATATAAATATTGCCAACAATAGAGCTCTTCTGATTGCGTTCAAGCAATACTTCTTGCAATATGCCATTTTCAACCATGGCAACGCGGGTTTCATTGGGTGTTGTGTTGATTAATATTTCTTCACTCATGTAAATTCACGCATTAATTGTGTGGTTTCATACAGTGGCAGCCCCATGATTCCTGAATGACTTCCTGAAATATGCTTTATCCACCTTGAGGCATATCCTTGTATGCCGTAGCTACCAGCCTTGTCCAAAGGTTCTTTTGAATCCACATAATGCAACAATTCATCAGCCGGTATGGCACCAAATATAACATGGCTTGTTGATGTCACTAACTGGTGTTTTTTACCATTAACTATCGCAACTGCTGTTATCACATCGTGATGATTATTTGCCAGTGAAAGCAACATGGTTTTGGCATCCTCCTCGTTTTTTGGCTTGCCCAGTATTTGATTGTCCAAAACAACAATGGTATCAGAACCCAAAACTGGCAAGTTTTTATTTGATCGTTTCCAGCCTTCATGGGCTTTTTCTAAAGCCAAGCGACTACAGTAATCAAGCGGTAACTCCGCATCATGCACGCTTTCATCAATATTAACGGGCTTGCAAATGGGATCAATGCCAATTTGTTGCAACAACAATTTTCTTCTAGGTGACTGCGAAGCCAAAATGATTCGTGCACAACTCATGATTTATTCACGGTGATAAGGATGGTTGGCTATTATACTATAGGCTCGGTAAATTTGCTCAATAACAATCACTCGAACCAAAGGGTGTGGAAAGGTCAATAAACTCAATGACCATTTGGCATGGGCCTTTTTTTTGACCTCAGCCGATACGCCATCCGCGCCACCTATGACGATTGCAATATCTAGGCCATCCATTTGCCAAGCCTCTATTGATTGAGCTAGGAACTTGGTTGAAATAGGTTTACCCAATTCATCCAGTAGAATTAATTTTTCATGGGGTTTTAAGGCAGATAGAATACACTCACCCTCTACTTGTTTGGCTTTTATTGGGCTGGTTGTTTTGCCACGGTGTACAGGAGGGATTTCAACCAGTTCAAGTTGTTGGGTTCTTGCCAAGCGATTATTGTAATCATTGAATGTCTGTTGTACCCATTTGGGCATTTTTTGTCCTACTGCAAGAAGACGTATTTTCATTCTTGATGTGCAGAAATATCCCAAAGCCCTTCAATGTTGTAATGCTCTCTGGCAGTTGGTGACATGATGTGTAAAACCGCATCTGCAAAATCCACCACCACCCATTCTGAGTGGCCCAAACCCTCAACGCCTATTTTTTCAAAGCCTTTTTCTTGTGCTGTTTTCATGGCTGTTTCGGCGATAGTTTGGATGTGCCTATTCGAAGTGCCCGAAACGATTATCATAAAATCTGTGATTTGTGTCAAATGGGTCACGTTGATGACAGTTGTGTCATTGCCTTTCGCATCGTCTATGGCTGATACGATAATGTCCTTAATTGTCGTTGAAGTTTGTATTTGATCGCTGGAAACTTGTTTCTTTGTATCTTGCAAAATTTTCTCGTTTGTCTTGTAAATAGGCACGGATTTTAACACTTAACCCTATTGTCTTTTCGTTTTGAATATAAAAATAGCCATTATTGTGATAAATATCAACAATATTGTTGGTTACAAGTGAATCTGCGCCGCAAATTGTAAGTACAGAGGATGGGCGAAATAATTAGGAACTGTTACAAGGAGCAAGTAAGCAATTAAGAGAAAGTGATGAAATAAAGCCATGCAAACTCCTGGTTAAAGTTGTAGGGTGGGTAAACCCAAACCCACCTTACAACTTTAATCGGACAGTAATGCGCATTCGTGGAAATGACGGGGCGAATAGTTACGTTCTTTCTGAAATTTAATTATTCCCAGCCTTCAAACCTTAGGTGTCGCATAGAAGAACCATCATTTCTGATTTCTTTGAGTGCATCTATGCCAATTTTTATGTGGTCTTCGACATAATTTGCAGAAACACTGCTGTCACTTTTTTCAGTCTTTACTCCTTCTGGAATCATCGGTTGATCTGTAACCAACAACAACGCTCCAACAGGGATTTCATTGGCAAAGCCTGTTGAGAATATGGTTGCTGTTTCCATATCTATTGCCATAGCTCGGCATTTTCTTAGGTACTTTTTAAACTCTTCATCGTGTTCCCATACACGGCGATTGGTGGTAAATACTGTGCCAGTCCAATAATCTTTGCCATAAGAAGCAATGGTTGAAGATACGGCTCTTTGTAGTTTAAATGCAGGCAATGCTGGTACTTCTGGTGGCAAATAATCATTGGATGTTCCTTCTCCACGAATACCCGCGATAGGCAAGATTAAATCGCCAAGATTGTTCTTTCTTTTAAGTCCGCCGCATTTGCCTAAAAACAAAACTGCCTTGGGTTTTATAGCACCCAATAAATCCATGACTGTTGCGGCATTGGCAGAACCCATGCCAAAATTAATGATGGTAACACCGTCGTGTGTGGCACTGCTCATGGGCCGTTTTTCGCCTTGAATTTTCGCGCCTGTTTGTTGGCAGAACCTGTAGACATAATCTGAAAAGTTGGTTAAAAGGATGTAATCTCCAAAATCCTCTAATTCTACGCCTGTGTAGCGTGGCAACCAATTTGTGACAATTTCTTTTTTTGTTATCATTGTTATTATTGTCCTGTTTGTGTTTGAAATTGGGAGCGTATATTAACTGTTTTTGTTGAAATTATCAACCAAACC